>DATGXN010000026.1:0-3117 GCA_035298945.1 Chitinophagaceae bacterium
GCGCAAGTTCACGGGTTCAGATACCCGAACCACGGCTTCTCTCGGCGTCAGGTGGAATATGGCGAGGCGCGAGTATGATTATTAGAATATCTTCTTGAAGAGAGCCAGGGAGTCAGGGAGTCAGAGAGTCAGAACGACAGAGAGTCAAAACCAGAGAGTCAGGGCTTTTACTTTGAGTCTCTAACTTTGCCTCTCTGCCTCTCCGCCTCTCTGTCTCTCTAATTTAGAGTCCGCCTCCTTCAAAATGCAGCGAGAATAATATCATTCTGGATTTCAGTTCATCCACCGTACTCGAATATTTCAGGGCTGGGTCGCGCGCATGCACGTTGGTCAAACCCTGGCTGATCTTGATCTCGGGAGCGAGGATGAAGTATTTAAAAAAGAACTGGAAACCTATTCCAGCCTCAACGCCAAAGTCTGATTTTTTTACTTTAAGAATTTCCTCTGCATTTCTTGCCCCGGCATTGGATGCCAGGTCATAATCATATTTCATGCCGGCAAGGGTATATACCCTGAAATTCTTGATGCGGTCACTTTTCAAACGAACCTGCAAAGGAAAGCTCATCACAATGGATTCCACTTTCTTCTCGTAAGTCAGTGCATTGTCACCAGGATTTGGAATGGTTTGGGTATAGAGGAATTTCTTTTCAGAGAAGATCAGGTGCAAAGGGTAGAAGCGGATATCAAACCGGTCGGATACTTGCCAGTTCGCCATGATGCCAAGATGTATCCTGCCGCTATTGAGTGAGTTCACGGTCATCACCGTATCCTGTTCCAGGAAATAAGGATGATGGGTTACATTGTAATGGGAAGTATTGTAGCCAAGTACGATACCGAAATAGTATTTCTTCTGGTCATGGCTCTCCAGGTGCATGCCTTCATAGTATTTCTGCGCCTTTGCCAGGCTCACCGAACATACCAGCGTAAGGATCAGGAGGGCTTTTTGCCCGAATAGATGCTGCAAATACCTAAACTTAATCTTCTGCATGAAATATCGTTATAACCTGTTTTTTCCATGATCGCAGTAAATGCTTTTCCTTCAGGGAAGGCTTTTACTGAATCATTGAGGTATGCGTATGCCTCTTTGTTCTTCGACACAATTTTTGCGATCTCCGGGGCCACGATACCTAAATACAAATTGTACAATTGTTCTATGCCTGGTAAGTTTGGTTTAGAAAATTCGAGTATACATAACATGCCCCCCGGTTTCAGTACCCTGAGGATCTCCTGAAGACCTGTTTCCAGGTGCTCAAAATTCCTCACGCCAAAGGCTACTGTAACTGCATCAAACGTATTGTCGGGGAACATTATTGCCTCACTATCACCGTTTTGCAGTTCTATAACATGGGTCAAGCCCTTGTTTTTCAGCTTCTCCCTGCCCAGGTCCAGCATTCCATCAGAAATATCGATGCCAATGATCTTGTTTGGCTTCAATATTTGCTCCGCCATGATGGCTACATCTGCGGTCCCTGTAGCCACATCCAGTACCACCCTGGGGTTGGAGGGCTTCAACATTTTCAGCATCTTTTTGCGCCAGGAAACATCGATGCCGGCAGAAAGAAAGCGGTTCATAAAATCATATTTCCCCGCGATCTGGTCGAACATCTTTGCTACCTGCTCTTTTTTGGACTGTTTTGAGCCCTCAAAAGGTACCACCTTGTCGTGCGCATAATCGGACATGGCGCAAAGATAGGCACTCGACTCCAATGGCACCTGTTTTGCCTATGTTAATTCGGACCTGAGATGTTTGCAAGAACCGCCGGGTTAAACCGTTAAATTATTATCGCTCAACCGAAACCTGAGGTTTAGAACTAACTTTCCAAAACAGGTTTTCAGAAAATTGTTTAAATCATCAGGGAATTGGAAGAAGTTAGTTCTACAAAAGGAAAAAGATCAAAAGCAAAACGAATTGTATTATGGGCGCTGGCTGCTTTATTTACGGTAATAGGTGGAGGAGCTCTCTATCTATACATTAACTATAGCCGCCTTCTTTCAGATGCCCTGATGAAAGCATTTGACTCCAGTCTGATTTCCAATGTTTATGAATTGAAATTTGAAAAACTGGGCGTCAATTTCGTAACTGGAAATATCCAGGTCTACAATGTGGAAATAAAACCAAGGGCCAAACCACTGATCGATTATCCGTATATCAACAGTTCATTTGAACTGCATACACAGAAATTGTTACTGCTGCACGTGGATATCTCCACCCTGATCCAATCCAAGATCCTCCGCCTGGATAAAATCGAGATCCTCGAACCGGAGATCGAAATCAAACTGGCCGGTAAGAAATACATCATGTTCCCTTTCAGTGATTCAACGGAGTACGATTCAAAGGATGTAAACAGAAAACGCCCTATTGAATCATACCGACTGAAGGAATTCGCATTGGTCAACGCTAATTTCCATGCGCTCAATAAAGAAAAGGAAAGGGAATTTACCATCAAACAATTAAGTTTATCCTTATTGGATCTCGGTATCGACCAGAAGCCCCGCAGAGATGTACTAACCAACAGGCATGCTGATCTCTCTATTGGAGAAATCTCCTGGAGGTTGCATAAAGATGCTGTTCAGTTTATCAGTATTAAAGATTATAACCTGAAGCTTGACACTGTTAACGTGCAGGATAATCCCGATACAACCATATTTCATTTTAAAAACTTCACCACCGGTCTGAAAGAGCTGGATATGCAAACGGGTGATAGCCTGTTTCATCTTACCATGCAGTCTTTCAAATTGTCGTATCGCGATAAGGCCATTACACTGAAGGGGATCAATTTCAAACCCAATATCAGCGATGCCGCTATGCAAAGACGCTTTACCTATCGCGCGCCGGTTTTTTCGGGATCAGTGGGAACGATAAAGCTTGTTCAACTTGATTTTGATTCGCTGATCTACAGTAATAAAATCATGATCGAGGAATTGGGCATCGACAAGGCTGCGGTGACCATTTTCACTGATCAGACCAAGCCGGTCAACCCTAAGAAATTCCCCGGCTACCTGGGTCAGCAGATCGGCAATATTCCTCTTCCCCTGCAGATCAAAACACTGCACGGTTCTAATATGAGCCTGATCAACAAGGAGCGTAAGCCCGATGGGGGACTAGGGCAGGTTCAT
>DATGXN010000027.1:0-4132 GCA_035298945.1 Chitinophagaceae bacterium
CCAATGGCTGGGCACCACTTCAATGGCCTGCCATTAAAGGACTTCAGAATTATTATTTTGTTGAAGAAGCCAATACCGCCATTGAAAGATGGGTGAAGCTGAACAAAGACGTTTACGCCAGAACCGGCAAGTTGATGGAGAAATACAATGTGATGGATACGCATCTTGATGCTGGTGGTGGCGAATATCCTTCGCAAGATGGATTTGGCTGGACCAATGGGGTTTTACTGGCGCTCTTGAATCAAAAATAACTCAGGTGCTTTTTTATTGTGCTGACCGGTTAACCGGTTAGCCGGTTAGTGCATTAGATAAGTGGGTTAGAGCCGACTAACAACTGATTACATTTTCAATGCTGATGATAGATTTGATCAAACCATATGAACCGCATTGGAAAACGGAGTTCGAAAAAATAAAGACCGTTCTTGAGTCAGCACTCCAAAATATCGATGTAGATATTCAACATGTGGGGAGCACGGCAATACCAGGACTCCCTGCGAAACCTATTTTAGACATTGACATTATTATTGGCGACAAAAAAGCTCTGGATGAAGTATCATCAAGACTTGAAAAACTTGGATACATAAATAAAGGAGAACAAGGCATTGCAGGGCGATTTGCATTCAGGCAGGGTTCTGAGTTTATCCCCGCAAACTGGCCTGCCCATCATCTCTATGTTTGCTTTTCTGACAGCCTGGCTTTGAAGAATCATATACTCTTTCGGGATGCCCTGTGGCAAGACCAAAAACTTGTAGAAAAGTACTCGAGTCTTAAAATGGCATTAGTCAACGAAAAAGGGATGACCAGGGAAGAATATCAAAAACGCAAAACCGAATTCATTATTTCAGTATTGAAGGATCTGGGGCTTGAGACCGATGAACTGAATCAAATCACAAATGAAAATGTCTGAGCCTTCACTTCCCTGTTTATCTAATGCATTAACCGGTGAACTTGCTAACCGGCCAGCACACTAAAATTGGGAGTAAGAAAAAAAGAAAGCCGGTAAAAAAGAAAGGGCTTCTCTGTGTAGAAACACAGCGAATGCCCTAAATCTCTAACTGTTTATGTCCTAAAAAATTTAATTGTCTACATGTCTAATTCGATCCATCTTTTTGACCAAACTTCACAGAGAAACTACCGATTGCATTACCACAGCGCAATCCTACTTCACAATCAGCCCGATAATGAATTCCACCATAGATCCTGGAATTACTTGCTTCCAGAGCCATGGCATCAAACTTTGGTTTGTCTGAAGGAAAAATATATCCCAACACCGTAGCTGCCGCTCCGGAAAATGTGGAGTGCCCCGAAGTATAACTCGGGAAATTCGGCAAGCCAATGGTTTTGATCGATTCGTCAATTTGGGTAGGGCGTGCGGTATAATAATATCTTTTTGTATCCCAGCAACAAATGGCCGCATCGGCGGTAGCCATATTCATCAGACTGAATACGCGGGCGGTTCTCAATTCATTGAGTTTTTCAGCTGCTATTTTATGCGCAGCGATCTCGTTCCAGTGACCGGGGGGCGTATAAGTACCCACACCATCTGCCCAATACAATGCGATTTGCCATTCTTTTGAATTCTGGTCTCGCTTTATACTTTTTAATTCGGCCAATTCCTTGTTGAATTTTTCTGATCCAACAGCAGGAGGCGCTTCAGGACGGAGTGAATCCCGTTGAGTAGAACTGATCTGCCAGAGTTTGACATTTCCAAATACGGGAAGCATCATAGGCCTGGCCGGAGTTTCCATACTTTTCCAGGGAGTTGTATTGCCGCGATTGACCGCGTCCTGCTCGATCTGGGCCCATATGGTGGGATTACCACCTGCAGTACCCATTCCATCGGTGCGTAACCTCGCAAGCGCTTTTTCAGCCACAGCATTGGCGATCAGCTCGCCAGCTGCAATGTCTGATGCAGTGGCTGCACCTGAAAGCATCTTGGCTTTTTTCTGATCCGCCGCCATTTGCGCCAGCATTACCGTGTCGTTGGGGAACAACACTTTCAGCATCCTATAGGCAACCTGCGCCACCGCTGCATCTTCTGATGGATAAGAAGGCATTCCATCCTGCTGAGGTTCCAATGCCTTAATCCGTGAATCGCTAACGGCAGGAGACAAACGCTTGTACTGAAATTTATATTTCCATACCGTCACAAGGGCATCATACATGGCCGTATGCAGGTATGCATAAGCACGGGATGCATAAGGAGGATTGGCAAACGGGAATTTCGGGTATGCGCCGGGGTTAGCAGCGCTGGGTGCCGGATAGGTGCCATCCGCATTGGCTTCCGGTGGAATATTATATACAGAAACCAGTTCCCGGGCTACTTCATTCCATTTTATTACTCCGCTGTTCTTCCAGGTATTGATGATCCTGGAATCTTCCGGGCTGATACTCTGCTGCAAGGCTACGATCTGGTCCAGTTCTGCTTTGTAGGCTGGTGAACCTGGTGCCTCAGGTGCACTGACTGGTATGTCTGCACTACTGGCGAGGTGGACAGTTTTCCAGGTACCGCCCAGGCTATCCAGGCTTACGGGTTCAAATTCAGGCACAGCCCTCTGATCTACATCTTTGCTGCACGAGCTTACTATGATGAGTGTTATGATGATTAATGCAATGTTTTTCATTGTGCGGATTTTTTAAAGGGATTAAAAACATATTGAACACCGGTACCCCAGCTGAATGCTTTACCAACATTTCTTCCGGCTATCACCTGGTCTACCATGGCATGAACGGCAAGGCCTTTTACGCCGGGAATCCATAACAGGCCGGAAAAGCCTACCCACTGCGCATCCATCTTATTGAATGGATAAGGCATATCATTTTGCCTGATATCAGAACCGGTTGTGGAGGTTGACCAGTTGTAATGTATATCCGCCCGGAAACGCTTGTTATTGTATCCAACACGCAGTGCACCATCCCACACGTCAGGCACAGGCATTTCATTACTGTTTACCTGACCTTCGTTATAATAACTCTGGCGGTCTGTGGTGATGTTTGATTTAAATGTGTAGCCGGTTTGAGCAGTGGCAAAAAAATGACTCTTATGCTCATAATGAACCACCACCCGGCCTGTGAGGGCTTTGGCTCCAAGTCCTATAGAATACGGAAGAAAATCTGGCACATAATTTCCTACGGGCAGGGAGAAACCTGCGGTAAGGAAAGTATAAAAAGTTCCATGTTCTTTCTTTTTCTTAACAAGATTATACTTGGCAGCGACAGACAGATCCTGCCAGCCTTTCATCCCTGTCATCTGTCCTGCTGAAGAACTGGTACTGATATAAGGCAACCCTGCAAATAAATTCAGCTTGTTGCTCAAACCATATCCGGCCATTGGCATGATCATCTTGGAAGTGAAAGTTCCCAGGTTAAGGTTCTCCCGCAGCCTGGTGCCTTCCCAGTATTCTTTCCACGAGCTCTGGCCATAATCTGTTACCAGGCAGATCTCGCCTTTAGACATAGTAAATCCGTCTGCAGGCATCTGTGCGTTGGCGATAAACCCTGCAAGAACCAGGAATAATATGATCGCTGTTGTTTTGGTTATTCTTTTCATGTTCCTCAGAGTTTAATGTTGAAACCAATATTGATGGCATAATCCGCAAATGCCGCATCGCCCTGGTAATATTTATTCGTTTTCTCTGTACGGATCTTATCCGGGACACTCTGCGTTCTGTTCCTGACAATGGCAACGGGTACAAAAGCATAAATATTCATTTTACGCATCTGGTAAACCAGTCCCGGCTCGATTGATTCAACATATCCAGGCCTCCTGAAACCATTACTTCCTCCGAATGCATCATACACGGGAATCTCTTCGCGACGATAGCCAAGGGAAGCAGTAAGCCTGTTGACCTGGTAGTTTAGTCCTGCGCGGAACATCCACTGATCCGCCACACTCATTACATCTGAACCGTAGGCTATGCTTTGCGCAGAAGTTACACCACCACGTGCAGTGGATACACCATTCTGTTCCCTTGGGTTGATGAGATAGTAGAAATTACTGTATACACTGAATCTGTTACTGATCTTCCAGAATGTGTTGATCTCAGTAGTGATGCCTGTTCCGCCATCTCCCAACTGGATCGACTGGTCAACGGGGCCATTCAGTTTTACGCTATCATTCTTGTAGAAATAG
>DATGXN010000028.1:0-14081 GCA_035298945.1 Chitinophagaceae bacterium
TTCAATCGGTGGGATCACATACACTGATTTCTGGAATACGGCTTTGAGCACTAACGCAACACAACTGGGACTGAATGCTGCTGCCGTTGCACAACAATTAGGAGTTGGCATAGAAATAGATTATGAACAGAACAGTGGACCCAACCTTGTTGGCCTGCAGCAATTTGTAAATGCCTACCGCTCTGTTCTGCCCTATGATGCAAGCGGGAACAATCATGCTGCGCGTTTAACCATCGATCTCGGTGCAGGGGATCGCTGGCTGATTGAAACATGCAGGTATGCCACAGCAAACTGGCTGAGAACAACTAATCCCGTTCTTGACTATGCCAATGCCATGGTGCCAAACCGCCAACCCAATTCTGTTGCCGATGCAACCGCCAACTGGCAGGAACATGTTGATGGTAAACCTCAGTACGGCCCGCCCATTCTTCCTTTAGCTCCTGCTAAGTTCACTGGTGGTTTATACCTGATCACTGGTAAAAGCCCCTCGAAAGAATGTGTGAATTTTGGTTCATCACTTCAGAAAGGTTGCGCCAATTTTGTCCAATCCATCATGCCGAATGGAGCAGGAACTACTGCCGGTATGCTGGGTTATATGTTCTGGGCTGCAGAAAAACCATCTACCCGAACTACATCTACTGCGCCACCAAATAGTTGTGAAGGTGGTATAGGAGTGGGTGCCACGTATTTCAATATTCCTATACCGATGCCAGCACTCAGGCAGGAATGATAGAGATAGAGAAATAGGGAGATAGAGAAATAGAGAGCATTTTGATATCATAATTTTGAAACTATAGTGGCTCACTATCTCTCTATCTCTCTATCTCCCTATCTTTCTATTTACCTTAGGTTCCAGGCCTCCCTGTCCAGGCTTCTGTATTGTATGGCTTCTGCCACATGTTCTGCTTCAACACGAACTGATCCGGCAAGATCAGCGATGGTCCGGGAAACTTTAAGGATCCTGTCATAGGCCCGTGCTGAAAGCCTGAGCTTTTCCATGGCAACTTTTAGGAGATTTGCAGAGGCCTGGTTCAGGACCACGAGATTTTTTAACTGGCTGCTCCCCATTTGGGCGTTACAATAGATCCCATCCCAGGTGATGAATCTTTCGTGCTGTAAGTCCCTGGCCGCTACCACACGTTTACGTATAACCGAAGATGTTTCACCAGGACTTAAACCGGTGAGTGCCGCGAAAGGTAGTGGCGTTACATCAACGTGCAGGTCTATCCTGTCCAGCAAAGGTCCCGAGATCCGGCTCAGGTATTTTTGTACAGCACCCGGCGGGCAGATGCAGTCTTTCTCCGGATGTGAGAAATACCCGCAGGGGCAGGGATTCATGGATGCAATGAGCATGAACGATGCCGGGAATTCAACACCGGTCCTGGTTCTGTTGATGGTCACCCTTCTTTCCTCCATCGGTTGCCTCATCACCTCCAATACGCTTCTCCTGAACTCCGGCAGTTCATCCAGGAATAATACACCGTTATGTGCCAGTGAAATTTCACCAGGCTGCGGGATCGATCCGCCGCCGACCAGTGCCATATCACTGATCGAGTGATGCGGCGATCGGAATGGTCTTTTGGAGACCAGCGTACTGTTCTCTTTCAGTTTGCCGGCCACACTGTGTATTCTTGTGGTCTCCAATGCCTCCGCCAGGGATAACGGCGGAAGTATGGAAGGAAATCTTTTTGCCAGCATGGTTTTCCCTGCTCCAGGCGGACCAATGAGTATGGCATTATGTCCGCCTGCAGCAGCGATCTCCAAAGCTCTTTTTATATTTTCCTGGCCTTTCACATCTGCAAAATCACCGTCATGTTCTTCCTGGGCGAGAAAAAACTCTTCCCGGGTATTTACTATCGTAGGCAACAGCGAATGACAGCCAGAAACGAAAAATTCTATGACTTCCGTAATATGACTGACTCCATAAACATTCAGCGAATTAAGTATGCCAGCCTCTCTCGAATTGGATTTTGGTAATATCAATCCTCCAAATCCTTCTTTGCGGGTTTGCATGGCAATCGGTAAAGCTCCTTTGATGGGCCTGACAGAACCATCAAGACCGAGTTCACCCATCATCACATATTTTTCCAGGTATTCTGTTTGTTCAAGCTGCCCGGAAGCAGCAAGTATTCCAATCGCAATGGGCAGGTCAAAAGCGGTTCCCGATTTCCTGATATCGGCAGGTGCCAGGTTGACCACGATCTTGGTTCTTGGCATATGATAACCGATCGATTTGATAGAACTCTCTATACGCTGAAAGCTTTCCCTGATCGCATTGTCTGGCAGGCCAACAATAAAATACATTCTTCCTGTTGGCGTCCAGCTCACTTCTATTGAAATGGTTGTTGCATCTATCCCATACACCGCACTGCCAAATGTTTTCACCAACATGGCATGAAGGTACTATGGCCCTGCAGGCTGGAACAAGTGGGTATGCTCAAAATAAGAGTAGAAAAAAACGCCAGCCTGGGATCAAAATACCGGCTGGTATCAAATCCACTTCTGAAACAATAAAGCCATCTCAATATTTTTTAAGATGGCTCTAACTTGTTTATTTAATGCATGACCCGGTTAACTTGCTAACCAGCCAGCACAGAAATAAGAGGCCTCTCATTTATTGAGAGGCCTCTCGGGGATCATTCCATTAATCATTCTTGCCAACAACGCTATTCGAGTATTCTAAAATCTTCTTTACATTTTCACCCACCTTGATCCCCTGTATTTTACCTCCTTCGATCGAGGGACGATAATGTATGCCTCCATAAAGCCTCGACAGTCCTGCTTCGGTACCAGCCTGCCCTATGCTGGAATAAATTCTGACACCCATGCCCAGGCTTTCATACGTATGATCTGCGAAAGCATAGTTTTTGCCGAATACTGATTCCAGGGCATAGGCTGCTGAAGAAGATATGGTAGCATGTGCCGCCAGGTATTCAGGATGGGGTGGCGTTGAAATGTATGAACTCCATGCAGCATCACCCATATACTTCCTGATATAGGTCACCGGGCGTACCTGGTGGAACTGGTATTTTGATTTCCAGCAGGCGATGGTTGATTCATTCATCGTTACGCCAAGTGCGAGGTAGGCTGTAGCTGCTTTCATCATTGGCGTCCCTTCTTTCAGCAGGATCTGCCTGAGTATATTGAACCAATGGCCGAATGCCGAAACCAGTTTTCCATTGGGCGCATCATCCCAGAAACCCGCAATGGATTTTTGCTCGTTGGTGAGTCCCAGGGAGACTTCATGCACTTCTTTCACCATCTCGTAAAATGGACTACCCGGATGTGAAGAGAAATTCAGGGGCGCAGCCGGTTCAGTGTTTGCGATGCTGCCTTTCAAGATGGTCCGGTTATTACCCCAGCCTGGTACAGCAGCTCCGGCAAATGCTGGAGGCGTAGGTTCCCAATAGCCTTCACCCAGGGGTGTGTAAGGAATTGACGCGCCTGATGCCCCATCCTGTTTGCTCCATTCGATCACCGCATTGGCGATTTCTTTTCCATAGTCCACCGAAGCTTCAATATTGAAATTTTCCCGGACTTCGGCCTCGTAGGTATGCTGGTATGCAGCTTCCAGTGAATCTATGAGTTGAGTGTTCACTAGTTTCGCTGCATAGAAATACCTCAGCATCTGGGCGATCGCGGCATTGGCAGATGCCGGATGGAAAATATGATTGGAAGCTGGTGCCAGTGGCAACTGAACCGTACCGTTCAGTGCAGGTGCCAGGGACCTGAGATTCCTGTCGCCACCGGCAAGCGATTCATACAATGCAACTCCAGTATAAGAGAAATGCCTGGAGAATGCAGGATGCGTCACGCCTGTGGTGTTTTTGATCAGCCGGATATGCACCCCGATCCAGTCGGTGATGAGTTTTGAAGACTGCTGATCCAACAGGGACCTGCTATTGAATTCAAAATGTTTCGTGCAGGAATTGAGCATGACGAGCGCTGTAAGAACAGCCAATAAGATTTTTTTCATTTTAGTGTGTTTGAAGATCAATGAATGTGTTTATTTTTTTTCTGCGATGAATAATAAGAAACTGTTCTGCAGGTGGAACATATCTTCGGTTATGCGATAGGGTTCTAATGCCCTGGCAATGACCTGCTGCACCCTGTTCTCAGTTACCTGGTTCATGGCTGCAGCAGCAGGCCCGGTTCCCATGAAACTCCTGATGCCATCTTCCTGGCTGTAATAGAGGATGGGGCAGCTGACCTTTGACCTGTAAATGAGTTTCAAGCCCAGTGAATCACAGATCCCTTCTATTTTTCCGTCCTCAGACAAAGCAAATGGACCTGGTGTGCCCGGCGGCGGGGGAGGCAGCAGCATGCCGATAGCCTTCAATACATGGGTGGCATCACTCATGTCAGGCTTATCCCAGATGCCAATAACAATGCGGCCCCCTTTTTTCAATACACGTTTTGCTTCGGATAAAGCGCCTGTGAAGTTGCCGGCATACTGGAAGGAATTGAAGCCGGTAACCACATGAAAACTTTCCGCTGCAAATGGCAGTGTTTCCAGGTCTTCTTCTAAAAAGCTGTTCTGCGGATTTCGCTCTCTGGCAATTTCAAGCAGCCCTGGTGCAGCATCAATGCCAATCACCTGTGCTCCTGTATTGATGGCCATGTGGCTGAACATGCCGGAACCACAACCAGCATCCAACACAAGGCAGTTTTCGTCCAGGTTGAGTTGCTCAAGCGTTTTTTTGTAAAGCGGAAGAAAAAAAGGCTCAAAAAATTTTGACCAGTATTGTGGTGCCACGCTCCACAGTTTTCCCTGAATTTCTTTAGTGCTCATTTCAATAGTTTTTAAATGATGAATTGATTACACCACAAAACTATCTGTGCAATTCCGCTTGGATTTTGCTCTAAAGTCCAGAAATATGACTCTGAAGTTCAGACTCCTATCGTTGCTTCATTGTAGCGGGGCTGTAGCCGAAATGATTGCGGAAAGCACGGCTGAAATGGGAAGGACTTTCAAAGCCAACTTCGAAAGCGGCCTCAGAAACTGATTTGTTCTGATTGGTGAGCAGGTGCATGGAATGCGAAAGTCTTTTTTCTATCAGCCATTTGCCGGGTGTGGTTCCAAATACTTTTTGGAAATCCCTTTTGAATGCAGAAAGGCTGCGGTTGGACAAGCGTGCGAATTCTTCGAGCTTTAAATTGAAGCAGAAATTATCTTCCATTATTTTCTGTAAGTTCAAAGCCTGCGGCTCACTGAGTAGAGAGCTGAAATAGGATAGGAGTTCAGTGTTATTAGGGTTTTCCGCCAGTGTAAGTACCAGTTCACGAAATTTCAATTCAAGCAGGGAAGGATCAGGTATTTTATCGCCTGAAAAATGATGCATCATAGATTCGAAGAAAGCTTTTACAGATGCATTGTTATCTATGGGAATAATGGGATCGAATTTTTTTCCCGGTTTGTACAACGGGGTTTTTCTTGATTTCAATACATCGCGAATGAAATCATCCGGCAGGAAAAACATTACCAGGCAGAACCGGGTATCGAAGAACTGCTCTATAATGGCGGCGCCTTTTCTAACCAGTACACATTTGTCTGTGGTGAGATCATAAGAGCCATGGGCTGTGTGCCAGATCTTCCGGCCTTCTATCACATAAATGATATAATTAAAATGACTCCAGGTATCAGCAAACTTAGTTTCAAGCGGACAATCGTATTTGGAGATCAGGGTGTCCCCGCAGCTTAGTTGCCGGTAGAAGATCGGGTTTTTTTTTATATCGTCATAAAGGCTGAACAAGACTTGTTTTTTTAAAACCGCTGCAAAGTTCGATAATTAAATAATCCCTGCAATAGCTCTTTGGATGAACGGCATTCTGGCGGCTATTATCTTAAAACATTTATCTTCATCGCCATAAGGTTCTACTATGAGATCATTTTTGTTTTTTCCGGTATTGCTGTTTTTTGTTGTTGCCTTTGGTGTTGCGCAAGACAAGCCTAAATGGGATGTCAATAATCCCGGAGGCCCGTTCAAAGAAGTTTCGTTTACCGTTAAAGAAGGTACCTGGATGAACCTCGATGTGTCGCCTGACGGAAAGGAAATTCTGTTTGATCTGTTGGGGGATATTTATTCGATCCCGATAGGTGGAGGGGAAGCCAAACGGCTTCGTGGCGGACATGCATTCCAGGTACAACCCAGGTTCAGTCCTGACGGAAAGAAAATCCTCTTTACTTCTGATGAAGGGGGAGGAGATAATATATGGGTCATGAACCGGGATGGCAGCGGAGCAAGGCAGGTAACCAAAGAAAGTTTTCGCCTGCTGAATAACGGAGCCTGGAGCCCAGACGGTGAATACATTGTGGCCAGGAAACATTTCACATCGGGCCGTTCCCTGGGAGCGGGAGAACTTTGGCTCTATCATATCAGCGGCGGAACAGGACTTCAGCTTACGGCAAGGAAAAATGACCAGCAAGATTTGAATGAACCGAGTTTCTCACCCAACGGGCAATACATCTATTATAGTGAAGATGTATATCCGGGGGGATATTTTCAGTATAACAAAGATCCTAACAACCAGATCTTTGTAGTCAGGCGTTTCGATCGCGAAAAAGGTACTATCGAAACGGTGACAGGAGGCGCAGGTGGTGCCATCAGGCCTCAATTATCACACGATGGTAAAACCATGGCTTTTGTAAAAAGAGTCAGGACCAAAACCGTGCTGTATCTGCGAGAACTGTCAACCGGAAGAGAGTGGCCGATATATGATCAGTTGTCCAAAGACCAGCAGGAAGCCTGGAGCATCTTTGGGATCTACACCGGCTATTCCTGGTCTCCGGATGATAAGTTCATTTACATATGGGCCAATGGCAAGATCAATAAAGTAGATCCAAATGGATTCAATACATCTTCTGATGTGGCATTTAGCTGTAACGTTAAGCAGAAGATCTATGATGCGGTGCGTTTCAAACAACAACTGGATCCTGAGAAATTCTCCGTGAATGTGGTGCGTCAGGCCATTAGTTCACCCGACGGAAAAATGCTTGTATTCAATGCGGTAGGATATTTATGGAAGAAGGAATTGCCGAATGGAACCCCGCAGCGGATTACGAAGGGGAAGGATTTTGAATTTGAACCAGCTTTTTCAGCCGATGGGAATTCGCTGGTGTATACCACATGGAATGATGAACAGGCGGGTGCTTTATATGTGTTGAACATGAAGGCTGGTTCTCAACCCATAAAGATCAGTACTGAAAAAGCGATCTATCGGAATCCATCTTTCTCACCCGATGGCAAGTCAATTGTTTTTCAAAAAGAAGATGGCAGTAGTGCGATGGGGCCGGCCTATACTTCACAGCCTGGCATTTATATTATTCCTGCTGCCGGAGGTGTGCCTGTTTTTGTACACAACAAAGGATCGCAAGCGAAATTCAATACCAGGGGCGACAGGCTTTATTACCAGGTGGGTGGTGGAATGAATATCATGTATGCCAGTTGTAAAACAGATGGGTCAGACGAACGTACCCATTTGAAAAGTACTTATGGAAGCCAGTTCACGGTATCACCTGATGGCAAGTGGATCGCTTTTGTTGACCTGCATAAAGTGTATATCTCCGCATTTCCACAAACAGGAAAACTGATAGACCTGGGTAGTGGCACAACGGATTTTCCTGTGAAGCAGGTGGCCAGGGATGCAGGCTCCAACCTGCAATGGAGTGCAAACAGCAAAGAGCTTCATTATACTTTAGGCGGTCAGTACTTTACCGTGAATGTGGAAGATCGATTTGAGTTTGTGGCCGGCAAGCCCGATTCGTTATTCAAGATGCCCGAAAAGGGAATTGATGTTGGGTTGGCTGTCAACATGGACAAACCCCAGGGAACGATCGCTTTCACCAATGCGAGGATCATTACTATGAAAGGCAATGAAGTGATCGAGAATGGAACAGTGTTGGTAGAAGGAAATAAGATCAAGGCCATTGGTGCAAATGTCACGGTCCCTGCAGGCGCCAAACTCATTGACTGCAATGGCAAAACCATTATGCCCGGGATCATTGATGCCCATGCACATGGAGGACATTTCAATACAGGTCACTCGCCCCAGCAATACTGGCCCTATTTTACCAATCTTGCTTTTGGCGTAACCACCATGCACGATCCTTCTGCCAATACAGAATGGGTGTTTGCACAGAGTGAGTTGCAGAAAGCCGGAGCTATTGTAGGTCCGAGGGTGTTTTCCACCGGTACGATCTTATATGGGGCAGATGGAAATTTCAAAGCAGTGATCAATTCACTGGAAGATGCCAAATCAGCCATTCGCAGAACAAAGGCCTACGGAGCTTTTTCGGTAAAGAGTTATAATCAGCCAAGAAGGGAGCAACGTCAGATGATCATACAGGCAGCGCGTGAATTGGGTATCGAAGTGGTGCCTGAGGGCGGGTCATTTTTCTATCATAACACCAGCATGATCCTGGATGGACATACTACGATTGAACATAACATGCCTATGGCAGTATTGTATGATGATGTGATCCAGCTTTGGAAGAATTCTGCCACGGCCTATACGCCCACCCTGATTGTATCATACGGTGCAGTGAGCGGTGAGTATTATTGGTACCAGCATAGTAATGTTTGGGAGAATGGCCGGTTGATGAAATATACACCCAGGGAAATTGTTGACACCAGGAGCCGATACAGGACCAGCCTTCCTGAAGAGGAGTACGAAAACGGCCATATCCTGGTATCGAAAAGTTTGAAGAAGTTGAATGATGTAGGTGTGAGGGTAAACCTTGGTGCACACGGACAATTACAGGGACTTGGTGCTCACTGGGAGCTTTGGATGATACAGCAAGGCGGCATGAGCAACCACGATGCCCTGAAAGCGGCTACCATCAATCCTGCGTTTTCATTGGGACTGGATGATTATATAGGCTCACTGGAAGTTGGCAAGCTGGCTGATCTGCTGGTCTTAGATAAGAATCCTCTAGAGAATATCCGGAACTCTGAGAGCATCCGGTATACCATGGTCAATGGAAGATTATATGATGTCGAGACGATGAATGAGATCGGTAATTACAACAAAACCAGGGGCAAATTCTATTGGGAGCAGAATAAGAATTTTGAATACTTCCCGTTGATCAGTGAAACATCCAATGAGACGTTTGGCTGTTCTTGCGGAAAACACTGATTAGTGTGTTAACCGGTTAGTGTGTTAGCCGGTTAGTGCATTAGATAAGTATGAAAGAGTCATTTCACTAACCCACTTATCTAATGCATTCTTCGGTTAACACACTAACCTGTTAGCTGGTTAACGGGAGCGGGAAACGGGGCTCGAACCCGCGACTTTCAGCTTGGGAAGCTGACACTCTACCAACTGAGCTACTCCCGCATACTTTCAATTTAAATAATCTTTATGGAAATTCCGAATTCCGAATTGCGGATTCCGGAATATTCAATGCCGTATCGAATTCAACAGATCCACAACCCCCTCTCTCTGCAGAATAAGATATCCCAGCCTGTCGTTACTGATCCCTTCTTTAAGCTGGTAACTGAAATTGAGCTGGTTGTTGGAAATATCCGTCTCGAAATATTTAAAGCTGATGTTCCGGTAGGTTTTCAGTTCTTCACCGATCTCGTAGAGGTGTGTAGATAAAATGAACAAGGCATGCCGGATATTGATCAGGCCGCGGATCACGGTGGAGGAGCATTTCATGGCGTCCTGGATATTGGTGCCCTTGAACAGTTCATCAATAAGCACCAGCCATTTCCGGCCATCGTTGATCCTGATCACGGTGTTCTTGATCCGCTGTACTTCGTTATAGAAATAACTCTCACCCTTGACAATATTATCCGTCACATTGATATTACTCAGGATCCCATCGAACAAACTCATCTTCATAAACACCGCAGGCACGCCAAGGCCAATATGCCCCAGGAATACAGCAAGTCCTACCGATTTGATGAAGGTGCTCTTGCCCGCCATATTAGCACCGGTCAGGAAGATGAAATTGGTTTCTGTGTCCATCGTGATATCATAAGGCACGGCATCTTTCAATAAAAGGTGATACATGCCTTTGGCTTCAATGAAAGGATCTTCCTGTTCAATGAATTCAGGAAAAGAAAGCGAGAATTTTTTCACGGCCATGGCCATGGAATACCAGGCATCAAACTGGCCATAGATGTCCATCAGTTCAAATACCTGGGACCGGAATTGCTCGTGAAAAAACTGGCCGAAATAAATGGTTTCATTGACAGTATAAAAACTACCCGTTTCGCGGGAGGATATCTCGTCTACCTGTTTATGTTTCAATAACTGCTCTGCCCTGGCCAGCAGAAGTTGCATCACTGAAGGAGCGTTTTCATTCCTGAATAAATTCACCAGCTGTTTCATGGTCCTGGTGAAGTCAGCAAAATGCGACAATGAAAAACGGATCAATGAATAATCCGGAGAATGAAGGATACGGTAAGTGTAACTGGAAAAATAATCGGAAGATTTTGGTATGGGGTCCAGTTGGTAATCGTAAAACTTAGCCAGCATCATGATAGTGCCGTTGGTGATCGACAATGGCCAATGGTCGATCTTATCCAGAATGACCTTAATTCCCTGTTGGGTGTTGCGGATCTTCTTTAGGTCACTGAAGGGCTCCCGGAAAAATTTCATCAGCCATTCCTTACCCCCATCGGTACGGGTAAAGTTCATGCGATGGAATACTGAAAACTCTTCTTCAGGATGAAATACGGACAGATCCAGGTATGTGTACTGGTCTATGATCATAGTTTAACGGCTGAAACTGAGCCTGCTCCCTTTATTAGATTCATCAAAGCGGCCATTTTCATAAACCATATGACCGTTTACGAAAGTATTTGTTATGGTGGCGGGGAACTCAAAGCCTTCCAACGGACTCCAGCCGCATTTATAAAGAATATTTTCCTTCGATACTCTGGAAGGGCTATCAAGGTCTACCAGTACCAGGTCTGCAAAATATCCTTCCCGGATATAACCCCGGTTCTCGATCTGGAAACATCGGGCAACAGCATGCGACATCTTCTCCACGATCTTTTCCAGACTGATCTTACCCATCTTGTGATAATGCAACATCAATGAGAGGCTGTGTTGTACCAGCGGAAGTCCGGCATGCGCTTTCTCGTAGGGCGGTTGTTTTTCTTCCAACAGATGAGGCGCGTGATCAGTGGCAATAATATCAAGCCGATCGTCAAGCAAGGCTTCCCAAAGCGCTGCTTTGTTTTCCGGTGCCTTAATGGCCGGGTTGCATTTGATCTTATAACCCAGCTGTTCGTAATCATCGGCTGTGAAATGAAGATGATGTACACAAACCTCGGATGTAATCCTTTTTTCTTCGAGCGGCAGCATATTGGTGAATAACTGCAACTCCCTGGCTGTACTGATATGAAGTATATGAAGCCTGGTGGAATATTTCTTGGCTAGCTGGATGGCAGTAAAAGATGATTCAAAACAGGCCTCCGCATCCCTGATGATCGGGTGGTCTTTGGGTTCAAGCGGCCTGTGCCCGGCCGTAAGGATCTCGTAATTTTTTTTGATGATCTTCTCATCTTCACAATGTGTTGCTATCAGCACTTCTGCTTCACGAAAGATCTTATCCAGTGTGAGGAAATTATCCACCAGCATATTACCGGTGGAGGCACCCATAAAGATCTTGATCCCGCAGATATCTTTCTTCCTGGCATTAGTTTTTAATACTTCATCCGAATTATCATTGGAAGTGCCCATGAAGAATGAATAGTTAGCCAGACTAGTACGGGCGGCTATCGAATATTTTTCTTCCAGCAGCTCGTGGGTAAGCGCATTGGGGATGGTGTTGGGCATTTCCATGAAACTGGTAGTGCCCCCGGCAACAGCAGCTTTTGCTTCAGTATAAATATTTGCTTTATGTGTCAGCCCCGGTTCTCTGAAATGTACCTGGTCGTCAATAACACCGGGGAGAAGGTACTTGCCTTCAGCATCGATCTCCCTGCAACCTGCAACCTGCAACCTGTTACCTATCCTTTCGATCCGTCCGTTTTTAATATAAACATCGCCCTCGGTGATCTGGCCTTCATTCACTATGCGTGCATTCCTGATCAGATAATTTTGCATATCTTTTCGCTGTTTTCTTACGTTAATCTCCTTCTATGAAATTACATTACATTGGACTCTCTGCCATACTGTTGTTTGCCACAATTGCAGTTTCTGCGCAGTCAAATTATATCCCGCAAGGGTCCAAAGAGTATATTCTTCTCGACAGGCTTGAAATTAAGGCACAAAAAGACACTGTGCTTAATTTTTCTCATATTAAACCTTTCAACAGGAAATGGTGGGTGAACAGGCTGGAAGCCATCCGCGCCGACTCCATTCCCGTTAGTCTTACAAGCATAGATCAATATAATATCCAGCGTGCCTTGCTGAATAACCTGGAATGGGTTACCACAGATAAAGCGGAATTTCAAAGCAAGAAATCTTTATGGAATACTTTCTTTAAAACTCCCGCCAATATGGTGGAGGTGGATCAGAAAGATTTTTACCTCTCTGTGAATCCGGTGCTGCAGTTGTATTATGGAAAGGAAACCAATAACGACGATCCGGTGATGCTGAATGCCCGGGGTATTGTAGCCAGGGGTATGGTAGGAAGAAAAGTTGGTTTTTATACTTACCTGGTGGAGAACCAGGAGCGAGGACCCCAACAGTATCGTGATTTCGTATCGAAATACAGGGCCGTACCCGGGGCGGGATTTTATAAGAGTTTTAAAACTACGGGGTACGACTATTTCGATGCAAGAGGTGGGATCTCTTTTAACATCGCGAAATATATAGACTTCCAGTTCGGGTACGACAAGCAGTTTCTTGGCAATGGGTACAGGAGTTTATTCCTGAGTGATTTTTCCAACAACTACCTCTACATGAATCTTAACCTGAGGGTATGGAGACTGAATTATGTTGCCAAAACCATGCAGCTCACTTCGCAATATGAAAGAGGACCGAGTGATTCGATCTATCCAAAGAAATATGCTGCCATCCATCATATCAGTTTTAATGCTCCCAAATGGCTGACCATTGGTTTGTTTGAAGGTATCGTGTTCAGCAGGCTGAACGATTTCGAATTTGCCTACCTGAATCCCATCATTTTCCTCAGGCCTGTTGAGCAGAATATGGGTAGCGGAGATAATGCTTTTGTGGGTGTGGATTTCAAAGCCAATATTGCCAAGCGGTTCCAGGTGTATGGGCAGATGAATTTCGATGAGTTTGTATTGAAAGAAATGAAAGCCGGTAATGGATGGTGGGCAAATAAATGGTCGTTACAATTAGGTGGTAAATATATAGATGCCTTTGGAGTGAAGAATCTTGACCTGCAGGCGGAAGCCAATTGGATCAGGCCATTCACTTATTCGCACTACGATTCAATCGCCAATTACACGCATTATAACCAGCCACTGGCGCATCCTCTGCTGGCCAATGTGCAGGAGTTCATTGGTATAGCCAGGTATCAGCCGGCGCCTAAATGGTATGTGCAGGGTAAGTTGATCGCATGGCAGCAAGGCTCTGATACCGCATCAAAGAATTTCGGTAACAATATTTTCCTGGATTCGGATACAAGGCCCGGGGACTATGGCTATAATTTCGGCTCAGCGGTAAAGAAGAATGGCGTCAACGGCAGCCTCTGGCTGGCCTATGAATGGAAAGAAAACTTTTTCATTGAGGGCAACCTGGCTGTGCGCAAGTTCACGGGTTCAGATACCCGAACCACGGCTTCTCTCGGCGTCAGGTGGAATATGGCGAGGCGCGAGTATGATTATTAGAATATCTTCTTGAAGAGGCGTAGTGGCATAGAGGCGTAAAGGCTTAGAGGTATAGTGGCATAAAGGGAAATAAGCAAAAGAGTTCTACGCCTCTATACCTCTATGCCTCTACGCCTCTTTCTACAGTCCGCCTCCTTCAAAATGCAGCGAGAATAATATCATTCTGGATTTCAGTTCATCCACAGTGCTGGAATATTTCAAGGCTGGGTCGCGTGCATGCACGTTGGTCAAACCCTGGCTGATCTTGATCTCGGGAGCGAGGATGAAGTATTTAAAAAAGAACTGGAAACCTATTCCAGCCTCAACGCCAAAGTCTGATTT
>DATGXN010000029.1:0-44004 GCA_035298945.1 Chitinophagaceae bacterium
TGAATTCAGGATCTGTGATGTGCCACTCACCATTGACGATACCATTGCCATCACTTCAATATTCCAGTGTATTTGTGCCAAGCTGTACAAACTGCGTTCCCAGAACCTCAACTTCATGATCTATCCCAGGGCACTTGTCAATGAGAATAAATGGAGGGCATCCCGGTATGGGATCGACGGCCAACTGATCGATTTTGGTAAAGAAGAAGAAGTGAATACCAGGGTACTCCTGTATGAACTGCTCGATTTTATCGACGATGTGGCTGATGATCTCGGAGCCAGGGAGGGCCTAAAACTGGTGCAGAAGATCCTGGATAACGGCACCGGGGCCGACAGGCAGCTCAAAGTTTTTGAAGAAACCAAGAACCTGGTCAGCGTAGCTGATTTTATTTCCGGGCAATTCCTCGCGAGGCTTTAATCACTTTCAGCAATTATTGTACTTTTGCGACGATGGCAGTAAAATCTGTTAAAGTAGCCATACTGGACCTCTATGAGGGCGTTGAGAACCAGGGAATGCGATGTATCCGTGAGATCCTTAACCAATATGGTGAGGCAAATCACCTTGACATCACCTGGGACGAATTTGACGTGCGGTTGAAAAATGAAGTTCCTGATCTTTCGTACGACATGTATATTTCCAGTGGGGGGCCGGGAAGCCCGCTGGAATCATTAGGTTCTGAATGGGAAAAAGTTTATTTCCATTGGCTCAATCATGTTGAAAAATGGAATAACGATCCCGCCAACCAGGTCAAAAAGCATGTCTTCTTTATCTGCCATTCTTTCCAACTGGCCTGCAGGCATTACCGGATAGGCAACGTAACAAAAAGAAGATCCACAGCGTTTGGCGTGTTTCCCATTCACATGTTTAAAGAAGGACAGGATGAAGTGATCTTTGAAGGTCTTAATGATCCTTTTTACGGTGTGGACAGCAGGGATTACCAGGTGATCCAGCCCCATCATAACAGGATCAGGCAAATGGGTGGCAGTATTCTTTGCATTGAAAAAGAAAGGCCTCACGTGCCGCTGGAAAGGGCCATCATGGCCATTCGATTCAACCCATACATGATAGGCACGCAGTTTCACCCGGAAGCCGATGCGATTGGTATGAGCATGTACTTGCAAACAGAGGAAAAGAAAAAAACAGTGATCGCCAGCCATGGCTATGAGAAATGGGAGACCATGATCGAACACCTCAACGATCCGGACAAAATATTATGGACCTATTCGCATATACTTCCTAATTTTCTGGACCTTTCAGTGAATCATGTATTAGCCATACCACAATAATACCTTTCCATGGTCCCATCCATCAGAGAAGAATTCAACAAAGCCTTTACCAAGGAAAAATATGAGGCCTTCCTGGAAGACCTGCACAGTCATTATCCCGGAACAATAGATTTCCGCATTGCAGAGACTCCTGAATTCATTCCAAAATGGTTCAGCGACCAGCTCATTGATGCCTGTGAACATATCGTTGACATTATCCTTGATCCCGGTTTCAAAAAAGCCACTGATAAAGCGATCCCGCCGGAAGAGAATGTGGCCAATGAAACCGACCACCCCCATTTCATCGCTTTTGATTTCGGTGTTTGTGAGAACGCAAAAGGTGAGCTTGGACCTCAGCTGATCGAAATGCAGGGCTTCCCTACCCTTTTCGGATTCCAGGCCTATTACCCTGAGATCGTTAGAAAACATTTTAATATCCCATCCAACTACAGCCATTATTTCAATGGGCATAATAAGGAATCCTATACCCGGGAGCTGAAAGAACTGATTGTTGGGGATACACCCATAGAACATGTTATCCTGCTCGAGATCACTCCACATACCCAGAAAACCAGGGTCGACTTTTATTGCACCCAGGATCTGATCGGTGTTGAACCCGTATGCATCAGTGATGTGTATGCCGAAGGAAAAGATCTTTTTTATAACAGGGAGGGCAAGAAGACCAGGATAGAGAAAATCTATAACCGTGTGATCTTTGACGATCTGAAAGCCAATAAGGAAAGGCTTGGAGAGATCATTGACATCACTAAAGACTGGAATGTTCAATGGATCACTCACCCGAATTGGTTCTACAGGATCAGCAAATACACATTGCCCTTCATCAAGCATCCCTGTGTTCCTGAAACATTCTTCCTGAATGAATTGAAACAGCCACCTGCAGACCTGGAGAATTATGTATTAAAACCACTTTTCTCATTCGCCGGCCAGGGCGTGGTGATCGATGTTACCATGGCAGATATAGAAAAAATAGAAGACCCGGAGAACTGGATATTACAGCGTAAAGTAAAATATGCCGACGTGATCAAAACTCCGGACGGAGGAGCTAAAGTTGAGATCAGGATGATGTACATATGGAAGGATGGCGCAGCAAGGCCTGAACTCATCACCAACCTGAGCAGGCTCAGTAAGGGAAAGATGATAGGCGTACGATACAATAAAGACAAAGAATGGGTAGGCGCATCCGTAGCATTTTTTGAACAATAACCACATGGATCATATCAACAACGTCAAAAGCAAGCAGATCATTGAAGGCATTCAGGGTAAATACATTCATGGTGCGCAAACCACCTTCGGCATGGTGGAAGTGAAAAAAGGCAGCATTCTCCCCTCACACCATCACCATCACGAACAGATCACCTATATGCTGGAAGGCGAACTGGAAATGACCATTGGCGGGGAAACCATGACGTTGAAACCGGGCTGTTTCCATGTTATTCCTTCCAACGTGCCCCACTCTGCCGTTGCACATATGGACTGCAAACTGATAGACGTATTCAGCCCGGCACGAGTAGACTATATGTAGAGAGTCAGAGAGACAGAGAGTCAGAGAGTCAGAATTAGAGCGTCAGAGTTTTTTGGCTCTCTAATTTTGACTCTCCGGCTCTCTGACTCTCTGACTCTCTAATTTTCCGCGCTGTTCTTCATCTTCATCAAAATCGTGTACGCATTTTTGATCACTACCTCGCCTTCGGGCAGGGGATTCCTGATCTCCACATAACCACCATTATAGGTTCCGGTTTCAACGGGCAACATTTTGAAACTGTTTGCTGAAGTCTGGATGAATATATAATTCCGGTTCTCCCATTTAACAACTGCCTCTTCGGGAACTGAAGTCACTTTCACTCCGGCCAATGCTACCTGGGCATTTACAAAGGTGCCAGGAAAAAGACCTTTCCCCTTCTTGTCAATATCACAATGAATATCTGTTGAGCGATCCTCACTGATATTCGGAGTTACCAGGTGCACAGTTGCCGAATACTGTTCTGCAGGATTATTGTTGGTAGTAAAACTTACACGCTGACCTGCAGTGATCTTCGATGCATCATTTTCAAACACGGTCAGGTTCAAATGCAGATCATCCGGATTGATCAGCTCGAATAATACATCTGATGGATTCACATATTTGCCGATGTTGACATTCACTTTGGTCACATATCCGTTAATAGGTGAATAGACATTTACACTGCGGGAAATATTCCCTTCACTCAGTTTATCAGGATCCACACCTACAAGCCTCAGCTTTTCTGCCAGCGATCTGGCCAGGATCTTATGGCTGTCATATTCGGATTTTGCCTGTTGCAACACTTTGTCACTGGCTGATTTCGTTTCATTGAGCCCTTTCTGCCTGTTATAATCCGTCAACAGGTATTCAAGCCGGCTTTTGGTTGTAAGATAATCCTGCTGCAATTGGATGTATTGCTGATCTTCCACTATAGCCAGGACCGATCCTTTTCTGACATAAGTACCAGGGATCAGGCTTGTTTTTTTCAGGTAGCCTCCCAGTGGTATGCTGACTGAAATGATGTTCTGTGGCGGCACATCGATGACTCCGTTCACTCTTAGCACAGAATGCATTTCCCTCAATTCCGGTTTTGCCAGCACGATGCCGGCATTCTTCACCTGTATATCAGAGAGCTGCACAACATCAATGGCTGTTGTGGCTTTAGAAGAATCCGGAGTTGCAGTTGCGGCCGCTTCTTTACTACCATTCTTACAGGAAGCAAGTACAACAAAAAAGGCGATCAATATTTTTATTGCTTTCATATATTTTTTTATAAAACTTAATTTAATGCACTGATCCTTTCAATTTCAATGGCAGCTTCATTGAGCTGATGTACCGTGTTATAATATTCCGTCCTGGATTGTATGGCCTGGTTTACCAGGATCACCCAATTCAGGTAACCGATCTCTCCTGCATTCAATTTGTTGGTTGCCGTGTTGATCACGGAACTGGCTCCGGGCAGTATGATCTTCCTGTACGACTGTAGCAACTGGATATCCCGCTGGTAAACTGTCAGGGCATTGTTAAGGTCCGCATTTAACTGCTGCTTAGCAGCATCCAGCTCCTGCCTTCTTTGTACACTCAACACTTCTGCAGCATTGATACGCGACCGCTGGGCCTTTGAAAACAATGGCACTCCAATACCTGCAGTAACTGAATTGAATCGTTTGCCGGAGCTGAAATACTGTTCAGTATTCTGGCCGGTAGCCTGCCATCCAATGATAGTGGTGGTATTGAACCCGGCGTTGAATGTAGGATACAGCTTCCTTTTTTCAAACATATGCTGGGCTTCGGACAGCTCTATCAATTGCTGGCGATATTTCAGGAAGGGACTGGTGTTCAGAAATGAGGTATCGGGTATGATCTTCAGCGGGTAAACAATACTGTCTGCAACAGGTTCGGGAACCTGCGGCATATTGATCAGCACAGACAGGCGGTTCAGCAATACCTTGTAATCCACATTCAACATCTGCAACTGATTGGCAATTTGCTGACGTTGGTTTTCTGCCGTACTCAACTCCAGCATGTCAACATCACCGGCATTCAAACGTTCCCTGGTCTTGTCCAGGAATTTTTTATAGATACTGTCAGCCTCTTCCAGCAGTCCCCTTTTTTGTTGAAGAACCAATAACTGGTAAAACACGGATTTAATGTGCGATTTTATTTCGATCTCATTCTGCATGAGATTGGTTTCGCTTAAGCGGACATTGACCTGGTTTACTTCACCCAGCCTCTTATATACACCCGGGAACTGTATGCCCTGGGATATAGAGAACCTGTTATCGTTCTGGAGACTGTTATACCTTCCGTACTCAAAGCCTACATTCAATTTGTCAATATCCCTGTTTGTTGTTTTCAGCGCCTGGGAATAGGCCACTTGTGTTTTAGAAGCCTGCAGTGACAGGTTATTCTTCTTAGCACTGTCAAGCGCCTCTGGAAGAGTTACCTTCTGCTGGGCATTCGCTATCACCACTGGCAACAAAAGAACAAGTATGGCAGCGCCCGGCTTGTAATGTTTGAAAAAATGAAAACCTTTCTCAAACAGGATGTACAATATCGGTAACACAAATAATGTAAGCATGGTTGAAATGATTAGTCCTCCAATTACAACTGTTGCCAGTGGCTTCTGCACTTCACCTCCCGCACCGGTGCTGATCGCCATGGGAATGAAGCCCAGTGAGGGTACAAGTGCCGTCATTAACACGGCCCTCAGTTTGGATTTTGTAGCATGCACCACCCTTCTTTCTATATCGTGCCAGCCTTCTTTATCCAGCCTGGTGAATTCCGATACAAGCAGGATCCCATTAAGAACAGCTACTCCAAACAGGGCTATGAAACCCACCCCCGCCGATATACTGAATGGTATATCGCGGATCCACAATGCAAATATCCCACCGGTGGCAGATAATGGAATGGCAGAATAGATCAGTAAACTGTGCTTGATCGAGTTGAATGCAAAGTACAGGAGGAGGAAGATCAGAAATAACGCGATGGGAACAACAATCGCCAGTCTTTCTTTTGCGGCTGTCATATTTTCAAATGAACCTCCGTATACAATCGTATACCCTTTTGACATATTCAATTGCTTATTCACTTTTTGTTGCAATTCCTTCACAATGGTCTGCACATCCCGCCCGCTGATATTGAATCCCACAATGATCCTTCGTTTGGTATTCTCACGCTGGATCTGATTAACCCCTTCGATCTCTTCGATACTGGCTACCATAGATAGCGGTATCTGCGCTCCCTGGGCAGTGGGGATCATCAGGTTCTGAATATCTTCCAGTTTCTTCCGGGATTCACCGGCAAGCCTTACAGTCATATCAAATCTTTTTTCACCCTCATACACCTGCCCTGCAACTTGACCCGCAAATGCCGTGTTCACCACCCTGTTCACATCACTCACATTTAAACCGTATTTGGCCATGCCATCCCGGTTGTATTTTATCACCACCTGCGGCATTCCCGTAACACGTTCTTCATAAATATTGACGGCTCCGTCCACCGTGTTGATAATTTCATTGAGCCTGTGTGCATATGCGGTCAGGGAATCCAGGTTTTCACCAAAGATCTTACACACCACATCCTGCCTGGCTCCCGTCATCAGTTCATTGAAACGCATCTGAACGGGATATTGGAAACCTACCGTGATTCCCGGCACTTCCTCCAGGGCCTTAGTCATTTTTTCAGAAAGCTCCCCAAAGGTTTTTGCAGAGGTCCACTGCTTCTTATCTTTCAGGATCACCATCATATCTGCAGCTTCAAATGGCATAGGATCAGTAGGTATTTCCGCACTTCCTATTTTTGTGACCACCTTCTCCACTTCCGGAAATCTCTGGAGTAAAATAGTGGTTGCCTTCTGCGTTGAATTAATGGTGTTATTCAGATTACTACCGGTTAAAAGCCTGGTCTCCACTGCAAAATCCCCTTCCTCCAGTTGCGGAATGAATTCACCGCCCAGCCGGCCCATAACAAAAATGGAAATTCCAAAAATCAATATGGTTGATGCGATAATGATCTTGGGGTATGAAAATGATTTTCTCAGTACAGGTTGGTATAACCTTTCAACCCATGCCATGAACTTATCTGCTACTGAAGATTTATGACTGAGGTCTTTGCTCAGGCTAAGGGCCGACATCATTGGCACATAAGTGATAGAGAGGATGAATGCGCCAAGAATTGCGAATGCAACGGTGAAGGCCATGGGCTTGAACATCTTTCCTTCAATACCTTCAAGGGTAAGTATGGGGAGATAGACGATAAGGATGATGATCTGACTGAATACAGCTGACTTGATCATCAGGCTGGAGGAATGGCTGACCTCCTCGTCCATTTCTGCCTGTGAAATGTGCCCGATCTTCCGGAAATGTTTGGAGTGTACGAACCGGTGAAGTATGGCCTCAACAACAATAACAGACCCGTCAACGATCAGTCCGAAATCAATGGCGCCTAATGACATTAGATTTCCACCTATGCCAAATTTATTCATCATGATCACCGCAAACAGCATAGATAGCGGTATAACAGATGATACGATAAGGCCTGCCCTTATATTACCAAGGAAAAAGACCAATACGAAGATCACGATCAGGGCCCCTTCCATAAGGTTCACTTCAACTGTCGCGATGGCGTTGTTCACCATCTTGGTCCGGTCAAGGAAAGCTTCGATCACCACACCCTCCGGCAGCATTTTCTGTATCTCGGCGATCCGGGCCTTTACTCTCTTGATCACGGCGGATGAGTTTTCTCCTTTGAGCATCATCACCACGGCTCCTGCTACTTCACCCTTATCGTTATAGGTCATAGCCCCATACCGGATGGCAGAACCATATTGAACAACGGCCACATCACGCATGAGCAGGGGTATTCCATTATCCAGGTTCTTTACAACGATCTTTTCTATGTCACTGATGGTTGCAGTAAGGCCTTCACTTCGTATATACAGCACCGTTGGTCCCTTTTCAATATAAGCACCCCCGGTATTCTGGTTGTTCTTTTCAAGGGCATCAAAAACATCGGCAATGGTGATATTATAGGCTTTCAGCTGTTCCTGCCTCACGGCGATCTCATATTGCTTGAGTTTTCCACCAAAGCTCGACACTTCAGCCACACCCGGTGTTCCCAGTAATTGCCTTCTTACGATCCAATCCTGGATAGTCCGAAGCTCCATGGCATCGTACTTATCTTCATACCCTTTCTCCGGCCTGACCACATATTGGTAGATCTCTCCCAAACCGGTGGACACGGGAGCCATTTCAGGAGACCCTATCCCCGCAGGAATATCTCTTTGCACCTGCTGTAATTTTTCGCTGATCTGTTGCCGCGCCCAATACACATCTGTACGGTCGTCAAATACAATAGTAACCAGCGATAAACCGAAACGGGAAAAACTTCTGATCTGCTTCAGACCTGAAATACTGCTTACTGCCTGTTCTATAGGGAAAGTGATCAGGCGTTCTATATCCGGGGCACCCAGCGAAGGCGAAACCGTGATCACCTGCACCTGGTTATCTGTGATATCCGGTACTGCATCTATCGGCAGTTTAGTGACCTCATAACTACCCCAGATCACAAGCGCCAGTACAAACAAGCTTACAATAAGCTTATTGTGAACAGAAAAATTAATGACTTTATTAAGCATTATATTTTCAAATAAAAGATTTACAAATGGGATAGTTGATAACTGAACCTTACCAAAGATTCATATCTGACTATTAGATGCTAAATCCTGAAAAAGACCTTTCATTCAGGATAATCAGGGGGTATCAGATCCGGGGAGGTCTGAAAAGAGAAGAAGTCGATGTATTGAGGTAAAATGAATCTTCTAAAATGGGCTGAAGTGGTTTCGAAGGATGGAAATAATGGTGATCTATTGAAACTACTGATACGGGAACCGAAGTGATCTGCTGGCAACAATGCTGGCTTGAACTTTTGAAAGGCAATTGCATGTCCCTGTCCTGGTCTTTATCATTGAGATCTTCACCCCAATAATGCATGGACAGAAAGTCCAGGAACCCGATATGATTGTTTAATTTATGATGCTCGAGGAAATGCGAAAAAAGTACGGGGATCTTGCTCAATTGCCCAGCCGACGCTGTGTTCATTAACACGATGATCAGTGGTATGTACAGTATAATTTTCCGCACACGCAAATATAAGCCACTATCGTCAAAACCCTTGTGGGTTTCATTCCTGATCGCGGATCCATCTGCGTTTTACCGTTATCCTGGCTGTTTTAATGTGAATCTTAACCCCATAAACAGCCTTCTACCCTGGTTGGGGGCGTACATATAGGTGGGGTCAAAACTAAGTGCATAGGGATTTTCAGGCGTGGCCATAACTTTGCCGGATGCATCGTATTGGACGTTCTTATCAAAAGGATCATGGGCACGTGCAATGATAAACGGAACATTTTGGGTTGGTGTCCAGTTCAGGATATTCTTCACACCAAAATAGATCTCAAACCCCTTAAGCCTTTTGGTGATCTGCAGATTCTGGACAGACCAAACCGGCGATTCAGATGGCCTGGGATCAAGAGGTCCTAATAACGGAAGCCGCATCGGCCCATATATATTACCCGTATAATCAATGGTGAAATGATATTTTGGAAAGGTGTAGGAGAAAGTCCACACGCCGCTCCATTTCTCTACCAATACCGGCCTGGTCTTTTCCTGCATCGCCCTGGCTACGAACACATCCTGCAGTGTTGCTCCAAGCATGAGCCTTAAGCGGTTTTCATAATTGTATTCACTATTCAGACTTACGCCTTTTGACACTGAATAACCGTCGAGATTCTGGTAAATGATCTTGTTAGGGTCAGTATCATAGTCCGGGATGATCTGGTTGGAAAACCGGGTATACCAAACGCTTGCATCAAGATTTATGAAAGACCGATCCATTAACAGCCTGTGGTTATAATTGAGGTTGATATTGTAACTCTGCTCGGGCTTGATCTCTTCCTTGATCTCCACTGTTCTTGCGCCCGTAAGAGCGGCATGATCTTCAGTAAAGATGTTGACCACCCTGAAACCGGTTCCGGCATTCAGTCTGAAAACGCCATTTTCAAAGGTTTTCCATTTCCAGGCTACCCTGGGAGTAAAGATGTTTCCGTGTGTTGAATGATGATCGTACCGAAGACCTATTAAGATATCATGACGATTACTGAGCCTGATCTCATCCTGGATGAAAATACCGGGCAACCAGCTGATTTCAGGCTTGTTTCCCAGTTTTACGGGATCATAGGTGGCTGTGGTATTATCGTCCATATAATTATACCGCATGGCCAGGCCAGCCAGCAGATTATGCCTGTCAACGGCTTTATCCCAGGTCAACTGCCCAAAACCGATCTGTTGCCTGGCCAGGAATGGCGTTTTACCGTAATAGGAATCCTGGTCGTGATAAGTATAAGACCAGGAAAAGAATACACGCTCATCCAGTGGTAACTGGTAACGACCGATGAACTCAGCACGTTTTGTGTAGATACTCTCTCCATAAATTGAATCAGAACCCCTGAACTGGTCATTCCAGTTCATTTCACCTCCCCACCTGTTCTCATGGTATAATCGTATACCCATCTCCGCTAGCCGGGAAAACTTCCTTTCAAAAGACCATTTCGAAAAAATGGAAAATCTCTGCTGTAAGGTCATATCCGTGAAATGATCATTATTGTGATCAACGGGATGATCATAGTGGTACATATGTACACCCAACATACTGCGCGTTCTCTTTCCAACCCTGAATGAGGTAGAAAGGTCTGCCTGGTACTCCTGCCATGAGGTGGCCATCAGATCAGCGGATACAAGGGGCGCCTTAAGTGGTGATTTTGTAATGATGTTGATCAGCCCCCCTACAGCCTCGGATCCGTAAAGCCCGGAAGCCGGGCCTTTCACTACTTCCACCCGGTCGATCATCTGGTTGGGAATTCCAAATAAGCCATACACAGTGGAGAGGCCACTGACAATAGGCATACCATCAATGGTGACCATGGTGTAAGGACCATCTAGCCCGTTGATATGAATATCACCAGTATTGCAGACATTACAATTCAGCTGGGGTCTTACCCCATTCACCATCTGTAGCGCTTCAAAAATACTGGGTACAGGATTCTTCTTCAGGAACTGCGAACTGTATACTTCCACCGCCACGGGGCTTTCCAGTTTTCTCACTGGCCTCATCGTTCCGGATACTACGATCTCGTCCATTTCAGGCCTGATGAATTCTGGGATGGTGTCTGTTACGGAATTCTTTTTCACCGTGGTATCATGCGCCATATCCTGCGAAAAAACCCCGCAGGAAATCAACATGGCAACCACCATAAATCTGAATTCTCTAAACATATTTTTAGGCTTGTCTAAATTTATTATTAAGCAAACCTAGTAATATTTTTATATATCTCAAAATAAATGCCCGGGGATGAATGGCCGGCTGTTAAGGCTTTGCCGGCTGTTGCCTGAACCAGATGATCACGAGGATACTTACAATTGCGGAGGAAAGAAATGCAGCTGCCGGTCCGAAATTATACCAGATCAGGCCAGCCACGCTGCTTGCTATCAGCGCTGCAATACTTTGAAATCCTGTATAGGTACCAATAGCAGTAGCGGCTTCTTCGTGCGGAATGATATTGGTGATCCAGGCTTTTGAAACCCCTTCTGTGCATGCCGCATACATGCCGTAGCAAACAAATAAGACGAGAAAAGCCCAGGTGGATCCTGAAAAAGCGAATCCGCCATAAGTGATCGCAAAGAAAACAAGCCCGGTGATGAAAACGTTCCTCACACCTATTTTATCAGCAAGCTTTCCCATTGGATAGGCAAGTAGCGCATAGACAAGATTATAGAAAATGTACACGCTGATGATGGTTGAATCAGTGTGCCCGGCTTCTTTCATCTTCAAAAAAAGCAGCACATCCGAACTGTTGAATAACGCGAACATCAACAGCCCTCCTGCAACTTTCCTGTATTCTCTGGTGGTAAGTTTCCAATACCGGAAGCCTTCCAGCAGTGAAATATTTTTTCTGTTCTGGGGACTTGCTTTTTTTTCCTTTACCAGGAATGTAAAAATAACCGCCACGACGCCGGGTAAAAATGCAACCAGGAAGAGCAACTTATATTCTCCGGGGTGGAAATATAACCAGGCCAGTGCAAGGGCGGGGCCTATCACTGCGCCCAGTGTATCCATAGAACGATGAAAGCCAAACACCTCGCCTTTGGTTTCCCTGGTGGCTTCCGCACTCAACATAGCGTCCCGCGCACCGGTCCTCAACCCCTTCCCCAACCTGTCAATTGTTCTGGCCGTGAAAATCCACCCTATGCTGGTGAAAAGCGCCATCATCGGTTTGGATACAGCACTTAACGCATAGCCTGCCTGCACAAAAGGAAGTCTTTTGCCCCATTGGTCAGACAAGCCCCCGAAATAAGATTTACTTAGTCCGGCAATAGCTTCTGCAAATCCTTCCAGTACACCGATCACCACAATGGTGAAGCCGATCTGTTTGAGATAGAGCGGCATAACAGGATACAACATTTCACTGGCCATATCCGTAAACAGGCTGACCAGAGAAAGCACCCAGACGGTCCTGCTCAGATTCGATCTCATGTATTAGCGCAACAATCTTTCTTAAAGATCTTAGAGAACTTCTTTACCATCATCTTCAGGAAATTCAATACCGGTATCATGATCTTGTTCAATGTATAGAGAAAGTTACGTTCAATTATGAAGCATCAGTTCCAGGTGTAAAAATAAAAAATGGAGCGGTCAGGGGACCGCTCCATCAGGATGGTATCATTGAGATCATGCTTTTTTGCAGCAGTCTTTGCCTGTAGAGCAAACACCGTCTTTACAGCATTCTGCACATTTACCTTCTTTGCACTTGGCGCAATCAGCACATTTTGCATTATCCTTCTCACATTTGCTGCCGTCTTTGCAACAATCGTCAGCAGCTTTCGCTGTTCCGGCAACCTTGCGATCGTACTGGCAACAATCAGGGAGTTTATTATATGAATCTTCAGTGGCAGTGAAATTCTGCGTATCATAGCCTGAGGCTGCAATGGCCTGTTCTATTTTTGTGAGATTGGTTTTCTTACCCTTGTAAGAAACCGCGAGTATTTTAGTTTCTTTATTCCACTCGGCTTCAGATGCACCTGCTGATTTCGCTGCCGTTTCTATCGTCTTCTGGCACATGCCGCAATTACCCCAGACCTTAACGGTTTCATTTTTCTGGGCTGATACCGAAGTGAAGAGGAAAAGGGTGATTATACTTAGAATGATATTTGTTTTCATGATCTGATAAATTGTTTGTTTGATAATAGTTAAACGAAATTATTGAGTTGCTATTATCCGGTATCAGATCCTATAGATGCAGTATAAGACATTTCTTGATACAGGAAAAGGTGGTGAATGATTCTGACTATTCCCGAAATGAGGCTGATCAATAACTGAAGTATGACGGATTATGTCCAGGTGCTGCGTTGGGGATTCAGGAACCGGCAGTTCAAAATGTATCGCAGCAATATTGTGATTCTCAGTAAGCTTGATCACCTGGAGATCATCGTGGCAGCAGCCATTATTCTCCATACCGCAAGTGCCACAGGTTGCATTGTTTGATGAGCCGATGGCAATATCCGAGATCTCACCCATGCAATAATGCGCACTGACCACGATCCCACTGGTTGTGGAGATATAGATCAGGGCAAGCAATATGGCGGTCAGCCTTTTCATGGTAACAGGCAAAAATAGCACAGAATCTTGCTATTTACAATATAGAAACGTTAATTACAGTGAGCAGTGAGCGGTGAGCGGTGAGCAGAAAAAAAATCTGCCCACTGCTCACCGCTCACTGCTCACTGCTCACTGCTAATTTACCATGTCCCATATCACCCCCAGCCTCATTAACAGGCCGGGATAAGGATACAAGGGGGTTTCTACATTATTGTTCTTGAAACCGAATCCGTTGATGAAAGTCAATGAGTTAAGGTTCTCAAGCCGGGTAAACCCGGTAAAATTGCGGATCCGGAAATTGACATAGGCGGCAATATCCGGCCGGGTGGACACCTGGTATTGTTCCTGGTAGAAGAACTGCCCCAACAAAGGCGAATAATTGGCAGTTTTATAATTAGAATGATAACGGATGTCAAAACCCGTTGAAAGTTTCAGGTTCCTGAATACAGAACCTTCGTAGGCAAACCGGTTCCTGGCATACACCAGCGGAACATTGACGGGTGCATTACCCGTGAGGGTTTGCAAGTAGATATCCAGATACCATTTCCAGTTCTTTTTCAGCCTGAATTCTTTGTTCAACCCAAGTCTTAACATATTGAAAATGGAAGAGGCCTGGTTGACCTTATAAAACTCGGTGAGGTACACATAATTACTGATCAGCATGAGATCTGCACTCAGTTTCAACCTCAACAGGGGATTATTTACATTGCCAAAGAGATGAAAAGTATTCTCATCGTTCAGGCCGGCATCGAAGGCCATGGGAAAACTGGTCTGGTAACGATAAACATAGGAGGGGCTTCGGTTCACATTTCGGCCCCCGATCTCCAGGTATCCCCATTTCCGGCCAAGGAATGATTTAAGGCTGGCCTGGAAATCATAATTGCCGGCATTTCTGCCCGCCACATAAAATTCTCCATACAACAACATATCCCATCGCCTGTTCTTGGTCCGGTTCCTGTACTCGCCATGCAGTTTTGTGTCAAAGAAATTATCCCTGTTATCCCCGATTATGGCCGTGTAGTTACTGATCGAAGCACCAACTTTCAGGAATTGCAGGGGATTGCTGGCATCAGGAAATTGAATGATCGAAAAATCATTATACAGTTCCTTGTATTTATCAAGATACTGGACGGTATCCGGAATTGTTTTGATCCCGTAATTGACCTGGTAGAAGGCGGTATCTTCAATTCCCTGGACATCATAGAACCTGTACTTCATACCGTCGTACCGGATGGTATGTTCAACCCTTAAACGTGGAAGGAAAAACCTCAACACGGTGGAGTCCATCACGGTCGAATCCTTCTTTCCGAAATCATATTGCTGTCTCAATAAAAATCCGGCTCCCGTGTATTTGTTACCGGTTGCCAGGGCCACATTGAAAAAATTCCGGGAAACCGTAGGGACCCTTGCCAGATTGGTGGGGATATTATACAGATCGTTGTAGGCTGTATTCTTATTGAGCAGAAAAGTGTCACTTTCTATACCTCCGTTCTCCGAAGATTGCAGGCTATTGCTGATGTAAATAACAAATGCGTTATACCTCCTGTCTTTCGACGTATAGTTTGAATTTATCCTGAAACTTTTGTGATTGGTATTCTGGGAATTGTAAAAACCCGGTGCATTGATCAGCCGGTATTCAAATCCTGCATTCCAGTCTGGCGTAATATTCTGGGTATGCATGATGCCGATATGCTGCTCAGCCCGGCTGCCCAGCAGATAAGTGAGCCTGGTGAAGGGCTTGTTGGTGGTCATGAACCGGGTATCGGAAAACTGGAAAGCATATGGATCAAAGGCGTGAAAGCCCGCGTCGAAACCTGCCTTTAAATTGGGCATGAAAAGCAGTGACCGGGTAGCCGTTCCGTTATTGCCCAGGGTGATATGCTCCGCATCCAACGGTACTTTTTCGAAATAATCCGCAATAGTAGAATCAAGACTTCTGAACCTGGCGGTATCCAGGTAGCGAAAACGGACGGTAGCAGAATCATCGGCAAAATTCCGCTTTTCAAACTGTATCGAATCGCCTCCGGACCGCATCCCTCCACCCCCGCCCCTGGGTATCCTACCCATCAAAGGATTCTGTGCCAGTATCGATTGGATACCTATCGCAAAGAATAGTATGATGAATAAAATGAAGCTTTTCAATGCCATGCAGCAGCGAAATTAGTTGAATACCACGGGCATTGACTTAAAAAAATGATAATTCACGCCCTTGCTATGATGCCTTTGAAAATGGCTGTAAGTTTTGGTTCTGCAGCTTTGGCCGCTTCAAGCACTTCTTCATGTGTGATCACATTCTCTTCTTCCCTGATACCCATATCTGTGATCACACTGATCGCAAATACCGGCAGCCCCATATGATTGGCTATTATGCATTCCTGCACCGTGCTCATCCCTACAGCATCACCGCCCATATGATGGATCATCTGGTATTCTGCACGGGTTTCAAATGTAGGGCCCGTAACAGCAAAATATACGCCTTCATGAATATGGATATCAGACTGCCTGGCTACTTCCCTGGCCATCCGGATAAAATGCTTTTTGTACGGCTCACTCATATCCGGGAACCTTGGTCCCAGCTCTTCTATATTCTTCCCGATCAACGGATTGGGTGTAGCAAAACTGATATGATCGCGAATGATCATCAGGTCACCAACATTGAAAGAAGGATTTACTCCTCCCGCCGCATTGGAGATCATCAATAACCTGATACCCAGAAATTTCATCACACGGATGGGGAAAACAACTTCATCAGTAGTATAGCCTTCATAAAAATGAAACCTGCCTGCCATGGCTACTATCCTTTTGCCCTCCATGAAACCAAAAACCAATTTGCCCTGGTGCCCTTTAACCGTTGACACAGGAAAATGCGGTATGTCTGTATATGGGATCTCCAGTTCCACTTCAATCTCCTTACTGAAATTCCCCAACCCGCTGCCAAGCACCACCCCCACCTCAGGAGTATGATTATAAATACTTTGTATATAGCGGACAGTCTCCTGAATCTGTGTGATCACAGCCATAGCTAATAATTAAGAGGGCAAATATAATTCCTCTTCAGCATTGTGTATATTTGTTTTATGCGATCCGTATTGGTTTTTATGATTGGGATATTGTGTTCTTTATCCGCCAGATCGCAGCTTTGTACCGGAAGTTTGGGCGATCCGGTTGCTCATATCACCTTCGGATCGGGTTCACAGCAAGGTCCTCCCCTGCAACCCGGAAAAACAAATTATAATTATGTAGTCGGCTCCTGTCCTGAGGACGGTTCATACACCATTACCAATCTGAGCTTTGGATGTTTTGGACAAACCTGGCATACCATGGTAGGTGACCACACGCCTAATGATGCAGGTGGTTTTTACATGCTGGTCAATGCCTCAACGGCACCCGGGGTTTTTTATATAGATACCATAACATCGCTTTGTGGTAATACTACCTACGAGTTCTCTTCTTATGTACTAAATGCAGTTAAACAAACTGCATGTGCAGGCAAACCTATATCTCCCGATCTGACCTTCACCATTGAAACATTATCGGGCACTAAACTGACCACGTATAATACAGGTGAGATCCAGGCAAAGGATGCGCCGGTTTGGGTGCAATATGGCACTTATATAACAACGCCTCCCGGTGTTTCATCAGTGATCATACGCATCACGAACAACGCGCCCGGCGGCTGCGGAAATGATCTGGCCATTGACGATATCATGTTCCGGCCCTGCGGACCAAAGATCGAAACAGGAATTGAAGGGATCGCCAGCAACGCGATCAGTTATTGCGAATCCAGCCCTCGGGACTATGTTCTTCAAACTAAAATATCCAGCGGCTTCAACGCCCCCCGCATGCAATGGCAGATCAGCATGGATGAAGGCTTTACCTGGAACGATATACCGGGGGCAACTACTGATACCTATATCAGGAAGCATTCCCCCAAAGGAATTTATCATTACCGCGTGATTGTGGCGGATGGAGATAATATCAACAACTCGGCCTGCAGGATAGCCTCTGAAACTATCATCTTACGGGTTACTCCCAGTATTGCGGTCCAGATCACCAGCTATGTTTATGGATGCCTGGGATCAACAGTTACATTATATGCATCCGGAGGATCTAAATTTTCATGGACCGGACCCAATGGATTCAAATCCGAAAAACAGGGTCCTGAAATCCCCAATATCCAATACAAAGATTCAGGGCAATACAAGGTGACGGTCTCCGCCCAGGACGGCTGCTCCGGATCAGCTTCTACCTATCTGCAAGTGTTTGAAAATGCAAAGATCAGTGTGACGCCCAGTGTAAGTGTGTGTGAAGGCAAACCCGCCCAATTGAATGCTTCGGGCGGGGTAAAGATCAGGTGGGATCCACCGCAGGGACTCAGCAACGATACCATTTATACACCCCAGGCAACAGTGAAAGAAAACACCAGGTACAGGGCACTCATTTATAACCAGTTCGGCTGTTTCGACACCGCAACCGTGCAGGTCAATGTATTAAAACTTCCCAAAGCTGATGCAGGGCCAGACCTGAAGATGCTAAGGGACAGACCCATCCCATTGAAGCCAGCGATTTCGGGCACCAACGTAAATTATTCGTGGAGCCCAACTACTTACATGGCCAATCCCTCCGCGCTGGCACCCACCGTAAATCCACCTTCGGATTTCAAATACAGGCTGACAGTTTCGTCCAATGTAGGGTGTGGTATCAGTACAGATGAAATGGAAGTGAAGGTTTTTGAAAGGATCAGGATCCCCAATACATTCACTCCAAACGGTGACGGGTATAATGACGTATGGGAAATAGACCTGCTGCCTTTATTTGAATCATCTGTGCTCGAAGTGTACAATACTGCCGGGCAGCTCGTACTGCGGAGTATTGGCTATTCAAAAGCCTGGGACGGCACCCGGAATGGTAAGCAGGTCCCTGCAGGTACCTATTACTATGTGGTAGACCTGAAGGTTCCAAAAGCTGAAAAACTCACAGGCTATATCACCATCATAAGGTAGCCGAAGTAAACCCGCTTTTAATTATCTTCGCGCAAATCTTTCAATTATATGAATCTTCACGAGTATCAGGCCAAGGAATTACTGAAGAAATTCAAGGTAACCGTTCAGGAAGGATATGCATGTTCAACAGTGCATGAAGCTGAAGAAGCCTATCGCCAGGTCAAGAACCAGTACGGAAGCAATTTCGCTGTGATCAAGGCCCAGATCCACGCAGGTGGTCGCGGTAAAGGCACCATCAAAGAGAACGGCATCAACGGTGTGAAAGTGGCCAAGAATACGGATGAAGCCATCGATATCGCAGAAAAATTATTGGGAGGAACCCTGGTGACCCTGCAAACAGGTCCGGCAGGTAAGGTGGTCAATAAGATCCTCGTGGCGCAGGACATGTATTATGATGGCGCTTCAGAACGCAAAGAATTCTATCTCTCCATACTGCTCGACAGAACCAAGGGCCAGAATGTGATCATGTATTCAACAGAAGGCGGGATGAATATCGAAGATGTTGCACATGACACGCCCGAGAAGATCTATCGCGAATGGGTTCATCCTTCCGGTGGACTCCAGGCATTCCAGGCCAGGAAAATAGCTTTCAACCTCAAACTTGAAGGTGAAGCTTTCAAGAATATGGTGAAGTTTGTTACCAGCCTTTACAACGCCTATGTAGGGCTTGATTGTTCCATGCTGGAGATCAATCCCCTGTTCAAGGCATCAGATAACAAGATCGTAGCAGTAGACTGCAAAATGAATATCGACGATAATTCATTGATGCGTCATCCTGATGTGGCCAGTCTCCGTGATATTTCGGAAGAAGATCCTACAGAAGTAGAAGCCGGAAAATACAATCTGAATTTCGTTAAGCTTGATGGTAATGTAGGTTGTATGGTGAATGGCGCCGGCCTTGCCATGGCCACCATGGATATGATCAAACTCAGTGGCGGCGACCCTGCCAACTTCCTTGATGTGGGTGGAACAGCCAATGCGCAAACGGTTGAAGCCGGTTTCAAGATCATCATGAAAGATCCCAATGTTAAAGCCATCCTGATCAACATCTTTGGTGGTATTGTAAGATGTGACAGGGTTGCACAGGGTGTAATTGATGCTTATAAGAACATGGGGAATATCAACATCCCTATCATTGTAAGATTACAAGGTACTAATGCAGAAGAAGCGAAAGAACTGATCGATAAAAGTGGCTTGAAAGTTCAATCAGCTATCCTGTTGTCGGAAGCAGCTGAACTGGTGAGAAAGTCTGTGGCCTAGTTCATCAACTCGTTAACTTTTAATGCGATGGTCCCGGGGATCATCGCATTTTTTTTGCCTGCTACCCCTGGCTCATTTCTTGAAAAGCATTTTCCTGAAGATGATAAACATGCCCACCAGGTAAACCAGGTGGCCGATGGCATAAGCGATGGTTGCTCCTTTTACACCATAGTAACCGATGAGGATATAAGACAGACCAACGAATAATGAATAGTTGAGAAACTCCATAAAGATGTATACCCTCGTCATAGCCTTGGCCACCATCAGGTAGCCCAGCACCCAGCCCGACATTTTCAGGATATCACCCATCAGCTGGTAAGGAAACAGATCGCCCATTTTGGTGAATTCCCTGGTAAAAAGAATGGAGATGATCAGGTCGCGGAGAATATAAATACTCAAAGAAGCCAGCACCAGGAAAGGTATCATCAATTGGTAAACGGACATGACTTCTTTCCTGATCTCTGCATTACTGTTCAATTCAGCCAGGCGCGGGAGATAGTACACACTGAATGATGTAACTACCACCATCAGGTACATGCCGGAAATTCTGTTCACACCTTCCCATATACCTGCATCCGTAACCGAAATTCGCCCGGCAATATAGCCCCTGACCATTAACTGGCTGAGCGGAACAATAATGGCGGTAGCCAGGGCCATGAATGAATACTGTACCAGGTTATAGGCAGATTTCTTATCGATGCGGCCCAGGAACATGGACCAGCTGAACCATGAAGTTCTGGAAACCAAAACCAGCGTGATGAGGAAAACAACGGACTGGAAAGTGACTGCCGAGACCAGTGCTCCCATCAATCCGAAACTAAGTGCCATCACCACAGAAAATAAAAGGCTGGTAACACTGCTGATAATATTGACCTTGACAAAAAGTTTATACTCCTTGAATCCATTCAGGATGGCCAGCAGCATCGCATTCAGCGCATAGAAAATGATGGTGATGCCGAATATGTAAAAAACAGTTTTATACGCATCGTCTTTCAGGATCAGCTTAGAAAAATAGCCAGCCCCAAATATCATCGCCAGGCCCGTCACCAGTGAAAAAATGAATGTGATCCGAAATGCGGTACCTATATAACTCCTGGTCTTTTCCTCTTTTTCAGAATGCTCAGAAATGTATTTGGTGATGCCGGTGGTGATGCCGCCATTGGCCAGGCTGAGAATGATGGTGGTAAAATTATTCAACTGACCCAGCAAAGCGATCCCCACTGGCCCCACTACGGATGCCACCACTTTTGTACTGACCAGGCCAGCCAGCATCCGGATGATGGTTGATATTCCATTGAGAAAGGACACCTTCACAAGGTCAGTTGTGAAGATCTGCCTGATTTTAACGATCGTCTGCTTCATCAGGCTATTTTCTTCTATTTGTGATTCCGGGATACGTCATTCAAAAAACATTATTCAGCCAACATCCTATTTTTCACCCTCTTACAACGAAGGTTATACTACGATATTTTGCCCGTTAATAACCTGACACACTATTTTCAGGCCCGCGCGGTTGATCAGATGGTAACTATAACCGTTCAAAGTTACACTATTGGCCATTCAGGAAGTTAACAGGCAGCCCCACTTCAAAAAATCCTTCGTTTCAGATTAGTTTTCAATGATTTACCAACTTCCGGGATAGCAATAATCAGGGGCAGGATTCGTTATAGTTACTAACAAAATCCAATTCAGGAAAATGAGAACTAACCTCTTCAAAATAACCGGAATACTTGCCCTGGTATTATTCATCATCAGTTCATCCTGCAGTAAAGACGACAACCAACAGTCTGTGTCAAAAGCCCAGATGATCGCGAAGAACTGGAAACAGACAGACCTCCTTGCATCACAGGCAGGGCTACCCGCAGTTAGCATATTCGATACTTTTTATCAACCCTGCAATAAAGACGATATCTGGCAATTCAAAGCCGATGGCACCTATACTGTAGTTGAAGGCGCAAGTAAATGCAATACGGCCGACCCGGATATCGTGTCATCCGGCACCTGGCAATTGACTGACAGCGATACGAAGATCATCATTGATGATGCTTCTGAGCCGGCACAAACACTGAACATTGTTGAACTGACCGCTACCACGTTCAAGTTATCAGGCACTGAAACCATCAATGGTTCGGTGGTAACTGCCACAATAATTTTCACGGCACTCTAATATCAGGTTGCAGGTTGCAGGTTACAGGTTGCACTTTAAAATCCGTCTTTTTTCTATTTTTGAAAGATGGGAATAAGTTTAGACGATATAACTATCCGGCCGATAGCTCCGGAAGACAATGCAGCCATAGCCAAAGTGATCAGGGATACCCTCGCCGAGTTTGGAGCCAACCATCCTGGTACCGTATATTTTGATCCCACTACGGATCATTTATGGGAAATGTTCCAGGCTGCGGGTTCATTCTACCAGGTTGCCTTATTGAATGGAAAAATAGTTGGAGGTGGGGGCATTTTCCCTTCCGACGGCTTGCCCACTGATACCTGCGAATTGGTCAAAATGTATCTCTTACCGGAAGTAAGGGGAATTGGTCTTGGCAGGAAACTGATCAGCGATTGTATCACTACTGCCGAAAAACTTGGATATAAAAATATTTACCTTGAGACCATGCCCGAATTAAAAGATGCACTGAATACCTATGCAAAATTCGGTTTCAGTTACCTGAAAGGGCCGATGGGCAATACGGGACACTTTGGCTGTGCTTTATGGATGTTGAAAAATCTTTGATTATTAGAGAGCCAGCGAGTCAGCATTCTCTACAGCTCTGTCACTGCCTCTCAGACTCTCTGACTCTCAGACTCTCTTAACTTCATATACCGGGCTAAAAAGATATTCCCTCCCCGTTGCCACTTCAACGCATTTATATCTTTTCCTGATCCTGGGGCCACGGGAAAAGATCCGTCCATCCCTGAGGGCGAAAAGTCCGCCAGGTTCAATTTCTTCCACAAAAAACATATCCTTCTTACCCGTATCGTATTTCCTGAATACGCGCAGGAGCCCATCCTCAGCACAGCTGCTGGCGGCAGGGTTTCCCAGTGACGCCGCGATGGCTGCCCTGATATCGGAAGGAAATACGTTTTCAGTCAGGAACTCTTTGAGTAAAAGGGAAAATACATGTTTCCATTCCCTACCGTGGGAAGCCACGCGATGGCCATATTGATCATATACCAGCAAATGGGCGATCTCATGGATCAGCGTATACAGGAAGGCATAGGGATTGAGGTTTCCGTTTACGGATATCCGGTGATTCTTGCCGTCAACGGCATTGCGGTAATCCCCCAGCACTGAACTTCGTTCACGGGTGACCGTTAGATGTATCTTATGGGTGTACAGGTAAGTGGAGACCATTTCATAGGTTCCATCCGGGAGGAACTGCTTCAATGCTTCAAGTGGCGCCTGTTGCTTAGACATTTGTATTCCCTTTCCGGCTCAGCTTCATCAGCGTCCTGATCTCAAGGAACGTATATACGAGGTATAAAAACATCAACGTGAACAGCCCGGGTTTGTTGAGATTGGCTTTGGCAGAGAAAGCATATCCAAAAACGGCAATGGCCACAATGAAGAACTTGATCATAAAACTGCCATAGATCGATCGAAGGAAGGCTGGTGTGGAAGATGCTTTCATCCCCCTGCTGAGCAAAACAAACGACAGCATGGTGATCCCGAACAAAATGATATTGCCGATGATCAGCATGTCAACATTGAATTCCTCACTGGTGAGTGAACGGCGGAAAACAATAATAAACGCATTGAGAATGATAAACAGCAGGATGATCGGACGCGCGGCCCCTTTGAGCATAATTTACTTTTTTGAACTGTTCCGGACGATACTGTATATCATCCCTGAAATTACGAGCAAAGGTAATACCCAAACCCATACGGGCATTGCCCAGTTCAGCCATTCATCGGCTTTAAGTCCGGCAAATACAGCTATACCGATAGCAGCCAGGAACTGGAAAGCCATCCCGGCGTACTGCATCATCAGATTGTTGGAGTTTTTCTGCTTATTTGGCGATGGCATGTTTCACTTCCTTGGCCATTTCCACCACACTGGCCTCTCCCATCTGGCATTGGCCATTGAAAACAACCGTAGGCTCGATCTGCAATTTCCCCGCCCTGATATCGCCCTTGATCATAGCGTTGGACCTGAGATTAAGCAGTTCCTTAACGGAGATCCTGCCTTCAACCCGGCCCATGATATCAGCCTGCTGGCCTTCGATATCGCCTTCTACTACTCCATCCTGGCCGATCAGGATCTTCGCAGAACCGCGGATATTGCCCTTAAGCACCCCATCGATCCTTACATCCCCATTACTTACAATGTCGCCCGTAATGGTTGTGCCCGTGCCGATCAGGCTTGCGCCGGAAGGCATGGTTGTTTTTTCGTTTTCAGTTTTCGAATTCTTGTTAAACATGTGGTTTCGGTTTTTCAGTCTGTTGACTTTTCAAGATTTGGTATGTCCAGTGTCGATGTATCTACTTTAGCGGGAACATCCCCGTTCAGTATCTTTTTAACATTATCCCAGTAGACCTCTCTGTACCTGATCTGCTGCTCCAGGGAGTCTGCCTTGATCTTCATATTGATCAGCTGCCGCCTCTCCGCCTGGTCGCCATAACCCGGGATATAATATTTCAGGGGGGTAAAAACGATCAGCGCCACCGTTAACCCTACCAGCACCACAAACACCGAACTCAGGGCGATATATACGCTTAATCGCGTGAGTTTGAAGGTGGCTACCTCCTCGTAGGTGTCATCGTTCATGATCACCAGCCTGTACCTGTTCCTCAGCCTTTGCAACGTAGCCTTGGTATCTATCAGTTTCGCCATTCCCCGTTTACTTATACGGCAAAATACTGCAATTTATTGTTGGCAGAATAATTGGTTATATTTGATTCTCAGAAAATACTAATGTTCCGTCCCGTACGTTATATTTAACATACAACCTCAACAAAATCAGCCGATTCGACTTTAATTTTACCCTAAATCATTGACTCGTTGACCGTAAGCACTAAATCCACACCCGGCTGGTGTACTATCCTGGTATTCATGCTGCTGCCACTGCTGTCTAAAGCACAGCCAGGAGCCTCTGTGAGCCTGGATAAGCCGAAAAAATATGAAAAAAGAGTGCTGGCTTCGGAGAAATCTTCCGAAACCAAGTTCAACATTGTCAAAAAAGCCAACCAGAACCTGAATACCCGCTATAATTTCTTCTTCAATTCGGAAAGGAAACTGACGGATATACTCACCAATGCCAGGGCCGGTTTCAGAGACGATTACGGGTATCTCCTGCCGTTCTACAATTTCAGCCTTGACCAAACCGCAGCCCAGAAAAAAGATCTTGACTCGATCAAGATGAAGTGCAACGACGCCATCCTCCTGCACGATCTCCGGAACGACTGGGTGGATGACCTCTACCTGATGATGGGAAAAGCCTATTATTTCAGTAAGAATTTCGATTCTGCAGCCATAGCTTTCCAATACGTCAACTATGCTTTCCAGCCCCGGACCAAAGATGAGATCGGGAATATCAAATATGTAGGCAGTAATGCCAATGAAACCGGAAACGTTTATACCATCTCCACCAAGGAAAACAAGAACCCCGCCGTTCAGTTAGTGGGGCACACCCCGGCCAGGAATGAATCTCTGATCTGGCTCACCAAAGCCCTCATCGAAAAAGAACATTATGGCGAAGCCTGGGGATTGATTGAAACCCTGCGTAAAGATGCAAACTTCCCGAAAAGACTCAACAATGACCTTAATGAAGTAACCGCCTACCTGTATTACAGGCAGGAATCCTGGGATAGTGCCGCATCATACCTGGAACGGTCTTTAGATATGGCCTCCAATATCCAGGAAAAGGCAAGATGGGAATACCTCCTCGCCCAGCTGCATGAACTCACCAATGAACCCAAAGAGGCTGATTCCTGGTATGATAAAGCCATTACACATACCACAGATCCCATACTGGAAGCTTATGCCCGTATCAACCGCATCAGGCTGGTGGCAGGCGATGATGAAGATAAGCGGATAGACATGAACATCGCAGAGCTGATGAAAATGGTGAAGCGGGATAAATACGAAGAGTACAAGCACATCATCTATTATGCCGCAGCGCGGATGGAACTGTCCCGCCAACACTACGAGCCAGCCATGGAATACCTCAGGCTAAGCGGAAAGAACAGCACAAACGATCCCGTTTTCCGCAATAGGGTTTTTCTCGACCTGGCGGAGATCGCATTCGACCAACGCAAATACAGGATGTCGGCCATTGGCTACGACAGTGTAGATATCAACGACCCGGCCATACTCGAACCGGACAAGATCCAGGAAAGGAAACTGCTGCTTGCAGAGATCCTTAAACATTACGAAACCATCAGGGTGGAAGATTCCCTGTTACGCATTGCCAATATGCCTGAGCAGGAACGCGAAGCCTATGTGAAGAGTATGGTCAGGAAGCTCAGGAAAGAAAAAGGATTGAAAGAAGAAGCCGCAGCGGGTGCAAACTATATGGGTGGGGTGAGTACTGTGATCGACCCTACCAAACAAGACCAGCCCGCTGATCTCTTCGCCCCTTCCTCCGGCAAGGGCGACTGGTATTTCTATAATACAGCCATGAAATCAAAAGGCAGCAGGGAATTTAAAACCATCTGGGGAAACAGGCCCAATGTTGATAATTGGAGAAGGGCAAAAGCCATATCTCAACAGGCGCAAGCGATGCAACCGCAAATTACTAAAGAAATACTTCCTAATACAAGCACAACCACGGTCAACAGTAAAACAGCTCCAACAGAGCTGACCACTGAGGCCCTGATGGCCAATGTTCCGCTCACACCGGAACAGGTGAAGGCGTCGAATGATTCCATTGCATTTGCAATGCATTCACTGGGGAAAATATTCATGGACAAAACAGGCGATTGCGAATCATTGGTGCCTAATAATGAAACCCTGCTGAACCGGTATGCGCAATCAGAATATGCGGAAGAAGCCATGTTCCAGCTTTACTATTGCCATATGAAGAATGGCAATATCGCGAGGGCCAATTTCTATAAAGATTACATGGCAAAAAACTATGCGCAGAGCAAGTTTGTGAGAATGATCAAAGATCCGGTTGCTGCAGAGAAAGAAGCCAGGGCATTTGAAACAAGTGCTACCAGGAAATATGAGGAGATCTATAACAGTTTCATTGAAGGTGATTTCAATAAAGCGCTGGCTGAGAAAAAGAAAGCCGATAGTGTTTACGGAGAAACGTTCTGGACGCCGCAACTGCTATATATTGAATCCATATACCAGGTCAAACAGCGGGACGATAGTACAGCCATCGCAACCCTGAATAAAATGATCGCCCTTTACCCTCAGTCACCCATGAGTGAAAAGGCAAAGAACATGATCGAAGTATTGGGACGAAGGGTTGAGATCGAAAATTATCTTGCCAATATAGAAGTGATCCGCGCTGAAGAAGAGAAGGTCAATGTAGACCTCGAAACAGAAAAAGCCCAGACCAAGAAACCAGCTGCTGCTGTGGTTGCTCCACAAAAAGTGCAGGCCGTGGATCCAGGGCTGAAAGCACCTGAAAAACCGAAGGAGCAGGAATCTGTTGGCAAAACCCCTGTAAAAGCAGGAGATGTGAAGGCTGAAAACAAACAGCCATTATCGGCCAAGATCGACTCGTCTACATTTAAGGCTCCTGTAATTGAGAAAAAAGCTGCCGGCTACAGTTTTGTACCAACTGATCAATACCTTGTAGTGCTGCTGCTGGACAAAGTTGATGTAGTTTATATCAATGAAGCCAGGAATGCACTGAACAGGTATAACCGGGATAAATATTCCGGAAAGAGTTTTGAGATATCCACTACCCCCCTTGACGATACAAGAAAGATGATCACCATCGCTGCTTTCCAGGGCGTTGTTGAAGCCAACGATTACCTGAACAGGGCAAAAACAAGTGCTGCCTCGGAGATCTTCCCATGGATGCCGAAAGACAAGTACTCGTTCTTCCTGATCAGTACGGGAAATATTGAGCTGTTCAAAACAAGGAAAGACCTGAAACAATACCTTGATCTGTTACAGCAGAACATTCCATTGAAATGATCATATTTGTATTAATTAACTGAATGAATGATATGTCGCAGTCTGTAAAAATTTTCTGGAAGATCTTCTTTTGGGGATGGGGATTATTCATCCTGTTCCTGGTTGCCGTAAACATCGGGGTATTTGGAAAACTCCCTTCACTGGCTGAACTGGAAAATCCTTCCATGCTGTCTTCCTCCGAGATCTATGGATCTGATGGAACGTTGATGGGTAAGTATTACACGAAGGACCGGACCAACGTGAAGTATACAGACATCTCCCCTAATGTGATCAATGCGTTGATCTCTACCGAAGATGAAAGATTTTATCAGCATTCAGGGATAGACGCGAAGGGTACTGCCCGGGCTGTGTTCTTCCTTGGCACCAAGGGCGGTGCAAGCACCATCACGCAGCAATTGGCCAAGAACATGCTGGAACAAGGTTCAAAGAACATCATCAGGCGTGTAATAGAAAAATTCAAGGAATGGATCATTTCAGTAAAACTGGAGCGCAATTTTACAAAAGAAGAACTTATTGCCCTTTATCTCAATACCGTTTCATTCAGTGATAACCTTTACGGTATTGGTAATGCATCAAGGACCTTCTTCCAGAAACAACCCGACAGGCTGAGTGTGGAAGAAGCAGCGGTATTGGTTGGCATGGTAAACGGCCCCACCATCTTCAATCCCAGGCGTAATCCGGTAGCCGCGCTGGAAAGAAGAAACCTTGTGCTGAACCGCATGGTTTCCAATGGATATCTTAAGGACAACGAAGCGGAAAAGCTAAAGCTCAAACCCATTGAGCTGCAGTATAAGAAGATGGACGAAAACGCAGGTATTGCTCCCTATTTCCGTGATGTACTGAGGGATGAGGTCAAGAAATGGTGCAAGGAAAACAAGAATCCAAAAACCGGCAATCCATACGATATATATAAAGACGGTCTGAAGATCTATACAACCATCAATCCCCGCATGCAGGAATATGCGGAAGTAGCAGTGTTCAGGCATATGCAGAACCTGCAGAAAGTATTCAATAACCAGGCTAATATCAAGAGCGGTGCGGTATGGAAAACCAAGGATGGCCAGAAGATCCTGGAGTATGCCATGAAGCAAAGTGACAGATGGAGAAATCTCAAGGAAGATGAATTATCAGAAGAAGAGATCCGCGAATCTTTCAACCAGAAAATACCGATGAAGGTGTTTGCATGGAATCAGAAAAGGGAAAAAGATACAGTCATGACGCCACTGGATTCCATCAAGTATCATAAACAGATGCTGCAGACAGGTTTCCTCGTGTTGGATCCCTATAATGGAGAAGTAAGAGCCTGGGTTGGTGGTATTGATTTCAAAACATTCAAATTCGATCACGTTAATATCAATACGAAAAGGCAGGTGGGTTCAACATTCAAACCCATTCTCTACACTTTAGGTGTCACCAATGGATATACGCCTGAAACGCCTTTCCCGAGTGGTCCTATCAATATGGGAAACAAAGTGATTACCGGCAGTGGTGGCCCCATGGCCATCTGCCTTGCTTACTCCAAGAACCCGGGTGCTGTTTTCCTGATCAACCAGCTTGGTGTGCAACGTACCATTGATTTTGCCAAACAATGCGGCATCGAGAGCAATATACCTGCAGTACCATCAATTGCACTGGGTTCTGCTGACATTTCACTGATCGAAATGGTAAGAGCCTATACCATGTTCCCGGGCCGGGGCTTTAATGTTAAACCTTATTTCATTACAAGGATAGAAGACCGTAATGGGAACGTGCTGGCTTCCTTCACCACCAAAGGTGAAGAAGTGATCAGTGAAGCAGATGCTTATGTGATGACCAAGATGATGCAGGGTGTTGTAGACTTCGGTACAGGCCGGGCTTTACGGAGTGCTTATGGCATTACCAGTGAAGTGGCTGGTAAAACCGGTACCACCAATGACAATGCAGATGGATGGTTCATCGGGTTCACTCCTCAACTACTTGCTGGTGTTTGGGTAGGCGCTGACGATCCGTTTCTCAGATTATTATATACCACTGGTGGTGCGCAGATGGCTATGCCAGCCTGGGGTTATTTTTTCCAGGAAGTGTATAAAGACAAAACGCTGAATATCGATCCTGCAGCAAGATTCCTGGTTCCCGAAACCATACAGAATGAAGCTATTTATGATTACCAGGCGTTGACAGGTGGTGAACAACCGCCGCCAGCGGAAGGTGAAAATGTTGGAGCAGGGAACTCATCAGATTTTATTGATGTACCGGTGAGTGATGGATCTGAAAAAGTTGCCGTGGAATCTAAAGAGGTAGTGGATGAGGATGCCAAATCCAATAAGAAAGCTGTAGATAAGCCATCTTCAAAAGATGGCAACAAACCTCCTGCAGACACTACAAAGAAAAAGAAGAAGTTCTTCGAACGGGTGTTCGGGAAGAGAAAAGAATAGAAAAAAATCCCGGTGCAGTGCACCGGGATTTTTTGAATGTGATTAATGTGATAAATGTGGGAATGTGATAAATGAAAAGCATTCTCACATTTATTACATTATAAAGCAAAAGGGTTGTCAGAAACAACCCTTTTGCTTTATATCACATTCTTCAAAGTAAGCCAATAAAGCTTACTGGGTAAGCTTTATTGGCTTACTTTGAATGTTACTCTTCTGTTCTTTGCCTTACCAGCAGCAGTGGCATTATCAGCAATTGGCTGATCCTGACCAAAGCCTGCAGTTGATAAACGTTCAGCTGCTACTTTCTTAGTTACCAGGTAAGCTTTCACTGATTCGGCACGCTTCTGTGACAACACCTGGTTCTTATCGGCCTTACCAGTATTATCAGTATGACCTTCGATGGCGACCTTGATCTCAGGATAATCCTGGTTCAGGATCTTCACCAGTTTATTCAATTCAGCCTTCGATCCTGATGTAAGTGTGGAACTTCCTGAAACGAACTGGATATTTTCAGATTTGAAGTTGATAGCCGGGCAACCACTGTTCTCAGGAATACCTGCGATAGTTGGGCATTTATCTTCTTCATCATTGATACCATCACCATCAGTATCAGGAATCGGGCAACCCTGGTAACGGGCTAAACCTGGCACCTGGGGACATTTATCTTCCTCGTCGTTGATACCATCTTTATCCGTATCAGGTATCGGGCAGCCCTGGTATTTAGCCAAACCTGGCACCTGAGGACATTTATCCTGCTCATCATTGATGCCATCTTTGTCTGAGTCAGGTATTGGGCAACCTTCGTATTTAGCAAGACCCGGAACATCAGGACATTTATCGTTAGGATCTGCAATGCCGTCACCATCCCTGTCAGCCGGTGCAGGTGGTGGTGGTGGAGGCGGTGGTGCTACTTCCTTCTTCTTACCAATATTACCGGCAAGACCAATACCATAAAAAAGATGATTGGCAGTTGTGCCAGACACTATCGGAATACGATACTGGGCCTGGAGGAAAAGATAGGTTTCATCAAAGAAGTTCACCTGGAGGCCGAGACCGGTTGGCACATAAGCACCAAAATATCCCTGCCATGCAGAAGCGCCAAAACCGGCACTGATATATGGAGAAACCCAATATTGATCAGACAAAAGTTTCAGGTTCACATTCGCATCTGCTTCAAGTAACAACTTGTCGTTATTAGAACTTGGTTTACCTGGAACAGGATAAGAAAGTAAAGAACCTCCTAAACGAGCCATGAAGTCAATATTGTCGGTCAGACCCTGGGTATAGGAAATAGCCAGACCAGGATTCATCCTGCTGGTTTTATACCACTGCTTGTCGTCAAGTACTTCGCTGAGTCCGTTTTCTTTCAGGTCAGCAGCTGTTTGAAAATCATGTAGTGTGAAATGGACGCCGAGCAATTGCCCTTTTTTGTATTGGTTCTTGATCTTAACGTCCTGGCTATATGTAACCAGCGCGGGACCTAATAACAAAATACCGAGTATAACTTTTCTCATATCAGTCGGTTTATTGAATGGGAGCAAAATTAACCGTAACCGACCTAAGCGAAAAAATTATTTTATCACCTTAAAGCTATATTATCCGGGTTCTTGCCCAATACATCAACCCTTACCTTAGAAAGTCCTTTACCGGTATAGCCCAGTTTTTTAGCTGCAGCCTTGGAAAGGTCTACCAATCGGGTGTTTTTGTGATGTAACCTGTCGTTCACTTTCACAACAACTGTTTTCTTATTGCTGAGGTTGGTGACCCTGATCCAGGTGCCGAGGGGGAGTGAGTTATGTGCGGCGGTCATGCCTTTTTGGGTGAATACGTCCCCATTAGCTGTTCTTTTTCCTTCGAACTTGTCAGCATAGAAGCTGGCAGTTCCGTATTGAACCTTGGCGACATTCATTTTTCGGGTATTCACGGGTGTTATCTCCGCTACCTGGGAAATGGCTGCCACCGACAGGGTCAGATGGGTGAGTAAAAAGATCGCAAACATTCTTTTCATGCTTAGGCTTTGGGTCAAAAAATGGCATTCCGCACGATTTCGACCTCTCCCCTGCAAAAACCCTGCAAAAAATACTCAGATCAGTAAGAAACTTGTTTAATTTTTTGCGAAGTACTTCATTCTCAACACTTTATCATCGCCATAAATATCGTCAAAAAACCGAATAAAACCCTCTTCGGCCACTTCGCAGGTGAAATACCGGAGGTAAACCGGCATCTTTTTCTTTAGGGCCACGGTATGTTTTTCCTGCCTGGCCAGCCAGGTGCTCACCGAATCGATGGGCACATTGGTGGAATCTTTCGCTATGAGGTAGCGGGAAAGGCTATCCCACTGTTGCACCCGTACACATCCATGACTCAATGCCCGGTTAGACCTGGCGAACAGGGACCGTGCATTTGTATCGTGCATATACACATCATATTTATTCCTGAAATTGAATTTGATCACCCCCAGCGAATTATCATCCCCCTGTCGCTGTCTCAGCAGATAAGGAAAATACTTTTTGTTCAATTTAGACCAGTCAATGGTGGCAGGATCTATAACACTGTCATTTTTATCCACTACCATCAGGTTCTCTTTATCCAGGTACTTCACGCTCTTCTGGATCTTTGGCAACATCTCTTTGAATATGATACTATAGGGAACGGTCCATTGCGGAAAAGTGATAAAGTTAGAAACCTGGCTGTTCAGCACGGGAGTGCGCGTACGCGGCTGCCCTACGATCACTTTGGATTCAAGTACCACCGTGCCTGAATCCACCACCTGCATCTTGAAAGCAGGAAGATTCACCCATATATATGATGCGGGCATTGAATCAGGCAATTGTTTATAACGGTCAAGGTTAATCGCAATTCTCCTGAACTTCTCAAGCCATGTATTGTTGAGTGATGAAACCACCTGCAGGCCTGCTTTTCCATCTACCTTCAGTCCCCTGCTCTCCTGTGCCTTTTTGACTGCGTAAGACAATTCAACAGAATCTGCGGTTCGTGTATTGAAAGTGATATAACTGCTTTCAAACAACCTGTTCTGCAATTGCTTGACAAAGGTCATCGAATCAGTCCATGGAAATTCAATATAAGTATACCGTGTACGATCCATGGAATCAAGAAACTGGGGCAACAGGGCCTTCAGATCATGGTAACCTTTGTGTACGGGTTCAAGAACTTCCAGTAAAGCCCTGGGTTGTTCGCCTCCTTTCAACCGGGAAAACAAATCGTCATAAAAACCTTGCGTCAGTACAGAGTCCTTGTTGAGAGAAATACTGTCCCGGGGAATCCGGCCACTGCGAAGATGTTGCGCAAATGAAACAAAGGCATCAGACAGCATCAGTTCTCCCCTGGCCCACAAGGCTGCATCTGATTTGTAGGCCGAATCTCCAAGTTTCTTAAATATGCCAGTAAGCGCATCAGCATGATAATCTGTTGGGAACAAACCATAGTATTCTGCGCTTCGGATCAAGGTAATAAAACTGTCGGCCCGGGGATGCCATGCTTTATCAGTTGACCAGATGCGGTTGAAATCATTTGCGGAATACAGAGATGAAACAACCGGTGCATTGTTAAGGGTGATATCTTCAGCCCGGCCATTTTCCGATACCGCCAGATCCAATAATTCAGAGATCTGGCTGATTATAGCTGGCTCTAATTTCTCTGGCTCTTTAACGATCTCGGTCTTCTTCGGCCTCGGTTTCCTGGACATTTCGCTACATCCAACCTGCACCAGGGAGATGAAGATCAATAAGAAATAAAGTATTCTTTTTGTTTTCATGTAAGAGTTTATGGGCAACTAAGCAATATTATCGTAAAAGCAGATACAAACATCCTGCCCAACTGGTCCAGCTACCCAATTGAAACAAATTACAGGCAAAAAATGAATGGTCCCCCGCTGATGTGGCCCCTAAAAAAATGCTAATTTCCATCATCATATCACTCATGAATAAAGGTTGGCTATCTGAAAAAGTAATTGTGATCATTGGAGGCACTACAGGTTTAGGCCTTGACGCTGCCCGGAGATGTATCGAAGAAGGCGCGAAAATAGTTGTGGTGGGCCGCGATCCCGAACATACAAAACAGGCAGGTCAGTTACTTGGACATCATGGGCTAGCCATCAGCGCCGATGCGACGGAAGTGGGTACGGCTGAAATGGCCATTCATGCTGCTATAGAGCGTTTTGGAAGTTTTACAGGACTTTACCATGTGGCCGGAGGCAGTGGCAGAAGGTTTGGTGATGGGCCACTTCACGATATCACGGAAGAAGGATGGATGAAAACATTACACTGGAACCTGGACTCTGTGATGTATTCCAACAGGGCTGCCGTAAAATATTTCCTGGAACAAAACAGTTCCGGGGTCATACTCAATATGTCATCTGTACTGGGCTTCTCCCCTTCTCCAAAATATTTTGCCACGCACGCTTACGCAGCTGCAAAATCTGCAGTGATCGGTTTCTCCAGGTCACTGGCCTCTTATTATGCTTCTCACGATATTCGTGTGAACGTGATCGCCCCGGGATTAGTGGAAACACCGATGTCGCAACGGGCATTTGGTGATGAACATATCATGAAATTCATTTCATCCAAACAACCACTGGGAAGAGGTGCGCTGGCGCAGCCTGCTGATCTCAGCGGTACAGTGGTCTATCTTTTATCCGATCATTCAAAATTGGTCACGGGTCAAACAATTGCTGTTGACGGCGGGTGGTCAGTAACGGAGGGACAATATGAGTGATAATAAAACTGCCATCGGCATCGACCTTGGAGGTACAAGAATCAAAGGCGTTGTAGTTGACGCGTCAGGAACCATACTCGAGCAACAGTACCACCTGATCGAAAAAGACAACTGGAAAGAATCCATTTTGCAGACGGTAGATTCCCTTAAACGAAAAGTTCACGGCAAGCATCTCATCGGGATTTCTGCACCTGGCATTCCGGATGAAAAAAACACCTGCATCGCATACATGCCCGGAAGGCTTTCGGGACTGGAGGGATTGAACTGGTCTTTATTATTTGGCCAGACCTCATGGGTTGCCAATGATGCGATCGCGGCGATGGCTGCTGAATCAAAATTCGGAATAGCAAAAGGCTTAAAGCATGCTGTGTTACTGACACTTGGTACTGGTGTTGGCGGGGCTATCCTGATCAATGGCCAGATCTACCAGGGAGCTTTTCAGAAAGCGGGCCATATGGGCCATATTTCGGTTAACCATGAGGGTGAGCAGGATGTTACAGGTATGCCCGGCAGCCTGGAAGATGCGATCGGAAACTGTACCATTGAAAAAAGATCCATGGGCCGGTATAAGTATACGCACGACCTGATCACTGCCTGCAAAGAAGGTGATCCATTTGCAGGAATGATCTGGCTGAATTCAGTAAAACAACTCGCAGTTGGAATAGCATCAATTACCAACGTGCTTTCTCCAGAAGCAGTTATCCTCGGTGGAGGCATCACGGAAGCAGGGGACTCACTTTTCAAACCTTTGGAAGATTTCCTCGGGCTATACGAATGGAGGGCCGGAGGCAAAGGAACAAAAATATTAAAAGCGGCATTCGGTGATCTGGCCGGCGCTATTGGCGCAGCAGGTTTTGCACTGATGCAACAGGATAAACAAAAATTATGACCCCGATCGAAACCTACCTCTCAAAGGCACAGATGATACTTGACAAGATCAGGTTGCAGGAAGCCAGTATGAAACTGGCCGCTTCATGGTTTGCCGAATCGATACTGGCCGGGCGCATGGTCCATGTATTCGGATCAGGACATAGCAGGATCATGGTTGAAGAAATGTGGCCCAGGTACGGGTCTTTCCCCGGCTTCAACCCTATCGTTGAGCTTTCACTCACTTACCATAACAATGTTGTTGGGCCTAACGGGCAACGTCAGGCGATGTTTTTGGAAAATGTCAGTGGACTGGCAGAAAGGATCCTGAGGAATTTTGTACTGTCTGACAAAGACACTGCGCTGGTGATCTCCAGCAGTGGTACCAATGTGGTACCTGTGGAGATGGCGGAACAGTTCCAGAAACGCGGTATCAAAGTAGTGGCACTGATCACCAGGGACCATTCCATGGCCAGCGCGAGTAAGCGAAACGACCACAGGAAGCTTGGGGATTTTGCCAACCTCATCCTGGATTCCGGGGCGCCAGCGGGCGATGCGATGGTGAATATTCCGGGGCTGGACACACCTGTATCACCAGGCTCCACGATTGGAGGTGTGCTGATCATTAACAGCATAAAAGCTGAAGTAGCAAGGCTCCTGACGGAAGCTGGCCATCCTCCCAAAGTTCTTACTGCGGCCTGCAATGTGGGGTTGGAAAAAGCGATCAGTCTTTTTGAAGGTGCGTATGACGAACATGCACAGCGGCTGAGTAAATTATACGATTTCAGGTGATCATCACCAAGGGGCATGGAAGGTGAAGGCACCAGTTTTATTGTCACGATTCCCGCCTGAGTTCTATCTTTAATCGAAATAATTTCTCGTAGCTATGCCCATCAGAACAACTGTAGTAGGGTCTTACCCTTTTCCCGGGTGGCTTGAATTCGCCAGCCAGAACCTGGACCAGTTCGGTCCTGCAGATATTGAAGAAATGATCAACGATGCAGTGATCGCTGCCATTCACGACCAGGTCACAGCCGGACTGGATGTGATCACGGATGGCGAACAGACCCGCCTGGATTTCAACTTATCGTTCTATGGGTTCATTAAAGGTATACATCCTAATCACGACGAAACCCGCAAATGGGGGCCTGCAGCCCATGATCAGCGGGGCAAGCACAGCATCGTGGATAAACTGATCGCTCCAAAAGGTCTGGGTGCAGTTGCAGAGTACCAGCGATTAAAAAGACTTGCTCCTCCGGGACCGGTTTTGAAAACAAGTGTACCGGGGCCTTATACACTGAGCGGAAGACTTCTTCCCAACGAAACGTACAAAGACCGTTTCGAAATAACGGAGGCCTTATTGCCCCTGGTGAGAAAAGAACTTGAAGACCTGGTGGCAGCGGGTTGCACTGAGATCACAGTAGATGAGCCCTCCATGAGTTGTTATGCCTACAAAGAAGATACAAAACGCTTCGTTGATATTTTTAACAGGACAGTTGCACCCGTGGTGGGCAAATGCCGCCTTTCTACTCACTTATGCTTTGGTAACTTCAAGGGAAGACCCGTTGGTTACAGAAGTCTGAAACCCATGCTACCCGATTTCCTGGATATGACCGTAGATGAGATCCATATTGAAATGGCCAACAGGGAATTTGCAGAACTGGAATTACTGGCTCCATTTGCTGAAAAAATGAATGTGGCCGTTGGGATCATTGATGTAAAAAACTATTATATCGAATCGGTGGAAGATGTGAAAGAGCGCATCAACCGCTGCCTCAAATATGTTCCGATAGATAAACTTTCCGTTGCCCCCGACTGCGGACTTTCTCAAACAGCGCGTTGGGCAGCCAGGAAGAAACTGGAGAATATGGTGCTGGGAGCGAGAAACTTCTAATAACAGTGAGCAGTGAGCGGTGAGCAGTGAGCAGAAAAACTTCATACTGCTCAAGCTTACTGCTCACTGCTCACTGCTTACTGCTTACTTATTGATCATCCCGGCATAACGCTTAATGATCCCAATCGTACTACTATCGGTGTCCCAAACGGAATACCAGCCCTGGGCTTCGTGAGGAGGATCGCCTACAAACTCATCTCCCTTCTTCCACATTCCTTTTGGAACCCTGGGACGGCCCTCACCACCCCATGCCCAGAAATTCACACCAGCCATGGCGGAGTTGCCAGTCTTGATCTCATCATTCACAATATCAAAAATCACTGTATAATATTTATCGCGGATGGTAACAGGTGTACCGGCCGCATGATTGTTGGTATCGCGTGATATCCCATACTCCTCCAGCACCACCGGCTTACCCAATGGTTTTGCTTTTTCCAGTTGCCCTTTGATATAAGATCTTGCAAAATCAACTGAAGGACCATAAGTGGAATCTGCCTTATATGGATTATAAAAATCCCAGTTCTGTACCCAGAGATGTACGGTTGCATAATCCACATTCTTATAATTATGATCGTTGAACACGTCGGTACCTGCACCAGTACCCGAAGTATTTCCTTCGCTACCCGTAGTGATCAGGTGATTGGGATCCAGCTGGCGGATCAGTGTTGTTGTTTTATCGATCCATTTCTGCATACCGGGAATATTATTTGAACCTCTTGGCTCATTCATCAGTTCCCAGCTCATGATCACCGGATCTTCACGGTAAGGCGTACCCGTAATTTTATTCTTCCTGTTTATTATGAACCGGATATGATCATCAAATAATTTAGTGGCTTTCTCATTGCTGTAAAAACTGGCAGCAAAATTCTGGTATAACTGCCAGTCGCCACCAGGTGCAGATGGATTGGGAATGGTATCTGCAGCGCCTGCCCATACAAGGTACTGACCTACCCCTCCGCTCCAGTTCCAGAAATTATTCAAACACATCACGGCCACCATATCGCGCTTGCCCATTTCAGCCAGCAAAAAATCAAGACCTTCCAAAACATCCTCATTGTATTTGCCAGGGGCCTGCTGCATGGACGGTAACATCCTGTACCCTTCAGTATCTGGTCCCTCCGACCCCGCCATCACCCTTAGATTCTTAACACCCATCGATGCAAGCCTGTCGAGTTCACGGATCAGCCTTTCGCGATTACCTCCTTCGCCGGGTGAACCCAGGTTCAGGCCATACCAGAAATTGGTACCCATATAAGTATATGGTTTGCCGTTGCGTATGAATTGGTTCTTCTCAACTTTTACGAATGAAACAGGCTTTTTTTCTTCTCCACAGGAGGAGATCAGCAGTACTACGATCAATGAAAAAAATAAGCGACTCATATGATAGTGTTAGGGGTCAAATGTAATGAATCAATTAGCTTTATGGCATGAGTCTTATCAGCGCATTGCAAAAAAATGAAGCCTTACTGAAGGATATAAAGGCGCATAACGGAGAGTCTGTCAAACTATGGTGGCTGGGTCAAAGTGGCTACCTGTTCAGCTATCATCATGTTCACTTGCTGGTGGATCCCTATTTGTCCGATTCACTTACCCGAAAATACGAGTTCACCAATAAGCCGCATACCAGGATGAGTGAACTGGTGATCGATCCCGCAGAACTGGATTTCATCGATATTGTGACCAGCAGTCATAACCATACTGACCACCTGGACGGCGAAACTTTGATCCCCCTGATCAAGGCTAACCCCGCCATTCACATGATCATACCAGAAGCCAACAGGAAGTTTGTGACTGAAAGGATCAATATGCCCCTGGATTTCCCGATCGGTATGAATGACGGACAAACTGTTGATATCAAGGGCCTGACATTTCACGGCATCCCTGCCGCTCACAATGAACTGGACAGGGACGAACAGGGCAATTGCAAATACATGGGGTATGTGATAGAGATCGGTGCGAAAAAGATCTACCATAGCGGTGATACGCTGTTATATCCTGGCATGGCTGAACTGCTCAAAGCTTTCCAACTAGACCTGGCTATACTTCCAATAAATGGCAACGACCCATCCAGGGGCGTGGCAGGTAATCTGTCCATTGATGAAGCCATTCAACTGGGAAAAGACATTGGGGCCAAACTGACCATCCCCTGCCATTACAATATGTTTAGTTTCAATACGGCTGATCCGGAAGAATTCGCCCGTGAAGCCCGGAATAAAGCACTCAACTTTGTGATTTTAGAACCCGGAGAAGGATATAGCCTGCACTGATATTGAGTAATCTTTCTTAATTTAAGTGTCCAACTCTTTTATTATGCGTTTCATTCTGACTGCATTGATCTTTCTTATCATCTATTCCTGTCATAATGAAGAAAACAAGACACCCGGATTTACATTAAAGCCTGTAGAAAAATTTCATTTTAAGTCCTTCGTGGATTGCAATATGGCAGAGGCCTGGATCGGTGATACATTCAGGATCTTTCCGGGCAAGTATGGCGAAGATCCACTCTGGGGGAATGCTGAAGAACTGGAATTTGGTGATGGGCGCAATGCGATCGAAGCATTCAAACGCAATTTTGAAGACTTCACCGATCCCATCATGCCCAAAAATGTTCCGCCGGGAACACCGGGTCTTCATGGTGCAGTGTGGTTTGAAACCGTGTACCAGGATCCCAAAGATGCAAGTGGAAAAACACTTTATGCAGTCTATCACAACGAAAACTATCCATCCACACTTCCATATGATTCATCCACCGGCCAGGGTTATTTAGATCACCGGTGGCCACAGGGCCTCACTGGCCCAACATCGCCGGCAGCAGTGTGCAGGATAGGTATCATGAAATCACTTGATGGGGGACATAGCTGGGACAACAAAGGATTATTCATCGAAGATCTTCAGCCGCGAATGATCTTAAAACCGCACAATACTTCCGAAACATTTGCAGGCGGAGTTGGAGACCCCTCAGCAGTGGCCTCTGGAGATCATCTCTATCTTTTCTACGGGGAATACGGTTATCCCGGCGTATACGATTCTGCTACCTATGATAACAATAAGGAATGGAGTGGCCAGTGTATCAGTGTGGCCAGGCTTTCATTAGAAGACCTTGACAAGCCCGAAGGCAAAGCGAAAAGATGGGATGGAAAAGGATTCAATGCCAACTGGAATGGAATTGGAGCACCAGTCAGTTCCCTGCAGATCAGTGAAATGGATGGTGGCGGACCGGCTTCCTCACCCACCGGGGGATTCCATTGGGGACCCTCTGTAAGCTGGAACACTTACCTCAATTGCTGGGTGATGCTGATGGGTAAGGTAGAAGGCACCTCCTGGAAAGGAAGCAGCATGTATATTTCTTTCAACATGAATAAAGACCTTGGTGCGGGCAACAATTCACAGCAATGGAGCAAACCAAAACTGCTGCTGGATCGTGGTCCAGGGCATATCGTATGGTATCCATCCCTTCAGCCAACAGATACAAAAGAAGATATTGATAATAAACATACCTGCCTGAAACTGGGCCAGGAAGCGCGTTTATTTTTTAAGGATATGTATAAAGTCAATGGCAGGGACACCAGCGAATACATTTCTGAATACATGATCAGATTTGAAAAATAAATGAAAAAAGCGATCGTCGTCGGCGCAAGTTCCGGTCTTGGCAGAGGAGTGGCAGAAATTCTCGCAAACAAAGATTTTAGGGTATGCGTTACCGGTAGAAGAACCCAGTTACTGGAGCAACTGAAAAACCAATACCCCGATAACGTGATCTATGCAGGATTCGATGTCACAGACCTGGCAGCATTACCGGGCAATCTTATCAGGATCGTTGAGGAATTGGGAGGCCTTGACCTTTTCGTCATAAGTGCCGGAGGCGGTAACCTGAACGATGAGCTTGATTTCAGTATCGAGAAGAAGACCATCGATCTCAATATTTCTGCATTCACCGCCACGGCAGACTGGGTTTATAATTATTTCAGGAAACAGGGCCATGGCCAGCTCGCTGCCATCAGTTCTATCGCAGGGCTGCGGGGCATCAGGCATGCTCCGGCATATAATGCTTCAAAAGCTTACCAGATCTCTTACCTGGAAGGTCTTAGGCAAAAAACAAGTTTTCTGAAATTACCCATAACCATTACAGATGTCAGACCCGGATTTGTGGATACGCCCAATGCCAAGGGAGAAGGAAGGTTCTGGCAGGCCTCTGTAGCAAAAGCCAGCAGGCAAATAACAACTGCCATCTTAAAAAAGAAGGATGTGGCTTATGTGACCAGGAGATGGTGGCTGATCGCGATGATCATGAAGACGGTGCCGAGATGGATCTATAATAAGATATGAAGAATTAAAAATTATTGATCAACAACCCTTGAAATCTTCTGTTCCAGCAACATCAGATCTGCCAGTACGATCGCGGTCACGGCTTCCAATACCGGTGGTACCCTCAAGGCAATGCAAAGATCATGACGGCCCTTTACTGAAAAATTCTCCATCTCGCCGGTTTCCCAGTTCAAAGTATTCTGCTCTTTGGGTGTGGATGACGTGGGCTTAACAGCGATGCGGTAAACCAACTCGTTCCCGTTGCTGATACCTCCAACAATGCCTCCGGCATGGTTGGTCCTGGTATGACCTTCCATATTTTCAATGGCATCATTATGATCTATACCGAACATTTTTGCTGCTCTGAATCCGGCACCGAATTCAACTCCTTTAACGGCTGGTATTGAAAACGCAGCATGGGCAAGAAGAGATTCTACTGAATCAAAAAATGGCTCACCCAAACCTGTTGGCAATCCGGATACACGGCATTCCACGATCCCGCCAACTGAGTCTTTTGCATCGATGGCCTTCTGCAACCCTTTCTCAATATCAGTTTCACCACCAACTTCAGTAATAGTGGCCACTACTGAAATGCCAGGTAGAAGTTTTTTTGCAATAACGCCGGCAGCAACCAGGGCAACGGTGAGTCTGCCAGAAAAATGTCCTCCACCCCGGAAATCTTCGAATCCTCCATATTTCTGGTGAGCAACAAAATCCGCATGACCTGGCCTGGGTACTGAGCGAAGTTTCTCATAATCGCCTGACCGGGTATTCTTATTCTCAAACAATATGGTGATGGGGGCACCAGTGGTTTTATTATTGAATAAACCAGATTTGAATATAGGCAGATCTTCTTCCTGCCTGGGCGTTGTGCCTTTCTGCTTTCCACCTTTGCGGCGCTCAAGATCTTCGAGAAAATCTTCTATGACCAACGGAAGGCCTGCTGGGCAACCGTCAATATTCAAACCCACAGATTCACCGTGCGATTCTCCGAAAATATGTACCCTGAATATTCTGCCGAATGAATTCATTTCTTCTTATTTATTGTATCTCCGCTCCAAGCGCCCTGAGATCTTCATAGAAATCAGGATATGATTTATTGATGGCTTCGGCCTCTTCAATGGTCACTGGCCCATCTGCCCTTAATCCCGCTACCGCACAAGCCATAGCAATGCGATGGTCGTGACGCGAATGGGTGGAAGCCTGTTTCAACTCTTTTACGCCTTCAATGATCATCAGGTCGTCCTGAAGATCGATCTGAACGCCCATCTTGCCAAACTCTTCCTGTAAAGTTAAGGCACGGTTGCTTTCTTTATGCGTTAACCTGGTAGCACCCGAGATCACGGTCTTCCCGGCACATACTGCAGCCAGTGCTACCAATGGAGGGAAAAGGTCAGGGCATTCAGTGGCATCAAAATGAAAGGCCTTCAACAGGCTTTTTCTCACTTCGATGGCTTCAGGCGTGATCGACATATTCACTCCTGCTGACTGCATAGCCAGCAATACGGCCTTATCAGCCTGGGTTGAAAACGGATCCAGGCCTGTGACTGATATATCTCCTGCTATGGCGCCTGCTACTAACAGGAATGCAGCACCGCTCCAGTCGCCTTCCACGCGATAATGAAGAGTTTCTTTCTGAAGTTCGCCATTGCCGGGGAAATAGAATGTTTTGTGATCATTATTCACCACGGTCCAGCCAAAATCCTTCAACACTTTCAATGTGAGGTCGATATAGGGCTTGCTCTTCAGATCACGCACCGTGATGGTAACATCCTTTGCACCGGCGGCTGAGAATGCCATCAGGAGGCCAGTCAGGAACTGCGAGCTGAGTGAGCCATCTACTTCTATACTCGCCGGCTGCAAAGGACCTTTGATCACCATTGGCAACCTGCCTTTATCGGATCTGATACTGATCCCCAGCCTGGGAAAG
>DATGXN010000030.1:0-10439 GCA_035298945.1 Chitinophagaceae bacterium
ACTGGGCTTGGATCATGCACGATGCCGCTCTGCTTTTGATGGCGAATGCAAAGAAGTCTATGTTTTGAAAGAAGGCGATGCCCTTGCCGGATTTGTGATCCTGCAGGTATGCGGATCATTCAGGGGTTATATCCAAACCCTATATGTAGACGAAGCCCGGCGAGGGCAGGGCCTGGGAACTAAGCTGCTTGAATTCTGTGAGCAAAGGATCCTGAAGATCTCGCCCAATATTTTCATCTGCGTCTCTTCGTTTAATACCAGTGCACTAAAACTCTATGAACGTTTTGGATTCAAACTGGTTGGTGAACTCAAAGATTTTGTAAAGTCGGGCTACTCCGAATTATTATTAAGAAAAACATACGGGCCCCTGGTAGGGTATCAGCCAGTCATTTGATTTACTGATTCGTTTATTCTTCCCGTCTAAAAGCCAGTGACGACCTGCTGACATTTTCCTTATTGCTGATGATCACAAACACGATCAACGCACTCAGCACCGCCGCAAAGAAACACCACACAGATATTACATAGCCGAGGAAGAAATAATAAGACATGATCAATGAAACTAAAAAAGCAGCACCCAATAATTTCATAAACCGCAGACTGGAAACAAAAAAAGGAATCAGGGTGACAAAAAAATACATACTGCGTCGCAGCTCCATATTGGGGAAATATAAATAGTACTTGATATGTCCGCCATCCACTACGGCGGATACCTCATACGCAAAAAGGCAGAAAACAAGGTAAGCTGAAAAAGCCCCTCCTAACATCATGAAATAAGACAATATTTTCTTCCTGGTTGGATCCGGCTCCATCAACCAGAGGGAAAACGGAACCCAGAGCGGCCAGATCACCTGGGCAAAAAACAAGAAGAAATAAATAGATGCGATATGCCAGGAGGCCAGGTCACGGTTAAGAAAGGTCAACCATAAAATTCCTTCCGCAAACTGCTGAATCCCAAACAGGATGGGCACTGTGGCAAAAGGCAGCATTCCGGGCGATTCTGTTTTTCTGATCGCTCCAATTCCGGCACCGATCAATAATGCACTGGCACCAAAACTTGCACCTGCAGAGAAACACATAGGGTAGCTTTTAAATTGAATCGGCCTGGCGATCATTCAAGGTAGACCTAATTGATCTCTCCACTTTAATAATCTTGGGCCTCTCAGGGTCGGCAATTCATTTCAACCGCCTGAATAACCAATTCATTCACCCACCCATTGCACCCGTATAAAGGATTTTAAACATTTGTGGCACAACATCAGATTATGAAAAGCAGCATCGTCCTTTTACTGATAGCCATTATGCCTTTCCTCGCCCAGGCGCAGATAGGCAGAAGCATATTGAACAAGGCCAAAGACAAGATCAACCAGCGCATCGACAAAAAAGTGGATTCAACGATCGACAATTCATTGGATGAAATAGAGGGCAAGAAAAGCAACTCCGCATCCCCCTCTGCGCCCTCCGTGTCCCCCTCTGTGTCTCCTTACATCAAGTTTGACTTCATCCCCGGAGAGCAGATCATCTATTTCAACGACCTGGCCGCCGAAACCCTGGGCGAACTTCCGATAGGCTGGAACAGCAATGGAAATGGGGCCGTAGTCACCATCAACGGCCTCGAAGGAAACTGGGTGCAACTTTATAAAGACGCGATCTATCTCACCGATAACAAAGAAAATTTCTCCGATAATTTTACCGTAGAATTCGATCTGCTGATGCGCCGCAGCAACCCTAAAGAATCCTTCCCTCAATTCGCCTTCGGCGTGCTCGCATCCGGCGAAGAAGCACCAGGATCCAATGTACTGCTGAAAGCTTATAAGAAATTCTTCTGCACAGAACTGAAGATCCAGCCTTCGGACTACGACGGTTCCCATATGCACCTCGAAACCTTTGCCAAATATGAAGGCTACATGAAAACCGATGTTAAGAAATACGGAGTACTTGAAAAATTCTTTAACAAGCCCGTCCATATCTCCATGCAGGTGCAGAAAGAAAGATTACGGGTATGGATAAACGAAAATAAACTCTACGACCTGCCCAAAGCCATTGTGGCGGGTACAACCCTCAACCAGCTCTTCTTTTTTGTAAAAGGGAATGGCGGAAATGATGATGAAGTAGGGTACGATATCAGCAATTTCAAGATCGCCAAAGGTTTGCCAGACAGCAGGCATAAATTGGTCGACGAAGGAAAATTCACTACAACCGGAATTCTCTTCGATGTGAATTCCGCCAACATCAAACCCGAGAGCAGTGGGGTGTTGAAAGATATCGCCGATGTACTGACCAAACACCCCGATATCAAAGTAAAGATCATCGGACATACCGATGCCGACGGATCAGACCAGGCCAATACCGAGCTCTCCAGGAAAAGGGCAGCCGCAGTCAAAACCGCCCTGGCAAAGGATTTCGCCATCCCGGAAGACAGGATGGAAACCGATGGCAAGGGGGAATCAGTACCTGTTGCCGATAATAAAACAAAAGAAGGCAAAGCGCAGAACCGCCGCGTTGAATTCATAAAGCAATAACTCAAACACACTAAACATCATTGTATGATCAGCAAAACCATCATGGCCATGTTGGCCTTAGCACTCGCCATCACCAGCAGTTACGGGCAGGTGAAAACCAATACGCAGGACACCGCCCTCACTGCAATGTTCAGAAAATTCAAAGAGGTCAAGGATCCCAAACTTGCCGAAAAAGAAGTGGAGAAGAAACTGGAATCTTCGATGGGCAAGAAATACCAGGAACTGCAATCCTGGTTAGCAATCAATAAAAAAGAGGAAGATCAAATGCTCAGGGACTATATGCCCACCTATAAACATAAGCAGGGCGACATGAACCTCTACCCCATCTGGGAAGATATCCCATCTCCCGTTCCCTCGTTACCTGAAGCCAGCCAGGTCAATTTCGATCTCAAATACAAAAGCTATGTGTCGAAAGTGGAGATGCAGCAAAAGAAATTGTCTGATATGTTGCAGCAGCACCTTGGCGAACAGAGAGACTCTAAAGCCGAGATCATGGCTGATGCCAAGAACATGGCCAACCGCAACGCAGTAGTTCAACAAATGGGCGGAGCAGATGCACTGATGAATATGAGTGAAGCTGAAAGAAAAGCGGCTGGAGCGAAATTGAAAGCCGATATGACAAAAAATCCCGGGGCTTACACGGGTACTTCTGACCCCGGCATGCAGGCCATGATGCAGAAAATGATGAGTGATCCCGCCTACCGCGAAAAATTCAGCAAGATGAGCGAGAAAGACAAGCAGGCCGAGATGCAAAAATTCATGAGCCCTCAACCCGCTCCCCGAAACGATGTAGCGTTTCAAGCCAGTATGAAGGAAAGAAACGATGCCAAAGCGGCAATCGACGTCAATATGCTTTTGTCTAAGTCTTTGGGCAATATGCAGGAAGCTGCTAAACCTTATGCAGAAGGTACCAACCTGGCCAATGAATATTACGAAGGCCTGTACAGCAGACTCAGGGCCTGGTATAAAACTCAATACGATGCCCTTCCAATGGAAGTTATGGGCGAAACCAGGGAGAAGAAAGGTCTTGCTGAACTGGATAAGTTCAGTTCTATGATGTTCTACCTGATCCAGAAAAAAGAAGCTGCTACCCGCACTATATTATGGACCAGCCTGAAGAACCGCACCAAGATCGCATTTGGTGAGTTCAATGACTTTATCGGAACTTATCCATGGGGCCAGGCCAAAGGTGCGAGCCTGGTAGATGCCAGCTATACCGAACCGCAGGTAGCCAACGCAGTCAACAGCATTTATAATGAAATGATCAGGATGACGCGTGATGCAGAAAGCCTGACCAAAAAACATAAAGGCCAGCAGGAGCAGTTTGAGTTGATCATGAAATAGTGTGCTGGCCGGTTAGTATGTTAACCGAAGAATGCAAAAGATAAAAAGGGTAGAGTCAGGATATACTGACCAAGCTGCTGAGTGATTTCATTCAGCAGCTTTTGTTTTGCATATATTTAGCCCCTAAGAAAGTTTGCAAGCCGTTAGCAGATGCCATTGGTTTGTGCATCTCAATTGTGTTTTACGTTCAATGCTTTCAAGTTGTAAATAGAACCTTTACTCATGCTGACCCGGCCTGCCTGGCATTCTGCCCCAGTCAGTGAGGATGGGCATTAAAGGGATCCCAGGCTCGTCAAAAAAAGATACTAGCCCCTCAACATACTTATCTAAAGAATTTGCCGGTTAATATGTAAACCGAAGAATGCAATAGATAAACAAGCCAGAACCCCAGGCTCTTTGCACTTACATATTTATCTATTGCATTCTTCGACTAACCGGCTAACCGGCCAGCACACTTAAAAAAAAACATGACCTTTCATTTCCAGAACGGATCAGCCTCATTGTCTTCAAAAAGGTCTGTCCCGTGCTTCACCGTTATGGCGCTCAACTGCTGCTCTGTTGCCAGTGCTTGTATTACATTGAACAAGGTTCTCTCTTCAAAACGGATATGCTTTTCCAGCAGATCCGCCAGTTCGGCATAGGCTATTTCATCTTTGCCTTTGGCTTCGAAATATCCTTTCAGCTTTTTGTGTTCATTCAGGGCCTGTACAATCAGTTCATGTTCCTCTCCCAATACAGGATAAATAAATTTCTCTTCCATCTCGAAATGTGGCAACACATACTGTTGGTAAAACCAGGACACATATTGATCTACCCGCTCCAATGCAACATGATCTTTGATCGCTTTCCTGATCTTCCACACCAGTAATAATGTATGATGATGTTCCCTGCTCAACGGCTGCAAGCTATTGTGCCGCTTGATCGGCTTTTTTTGATCTTCCATATCTTATAATTTATCTGTTTTAAATAACTATTGCGTCACTGGATAGTAAAATTTGTGATTCCATAATAAATAGCCCAACCCGCAAACAGGATCAATAGTATCCATAGCCAACTGGGCACGCTTTGCGGCGTTTCACTTCCTTCGATCAGAAATTTCTTCTGATCTCCTTTATGATAGGCATTGATCATCAAAGGCAGCACGCCGTCTACCACTTCATCATCTTTCAATCCCTCTACGGCTATAGCCGGACCGTTACGCACTGTGAATTTTATCTTGCGAATGCCTTCACGGCCCATCGGCGATTTACTCACGATCTTCAGCGTGTGTTCACCATCTGCCAGTTTGGTTGTGTTCAGTTCAAACTGAACGGGCACCTGCAGTCCCGCCACTGGCTGCGGATCATCGTCAATGAAAATGAATACTTTACTTTTCTCTGTGTTCATGTTGCATGAATTAGGATTGAGATAATATACTATGCTTGATATGATTGCTGTTCTTTTCACCCGGACGCACCAGGTACCTGACAGATTGAAATAATGTAAGAAGCGCAACAGCTGTTACGATCCCCACGATCAGCCAGTCCCAGTTACTCTCCGGGCCCGTTCCATGCGTAATTCCTCTTAATAGTTTGGGCTGTTGCTGTTCACAAACAGGACAGGCATTTACAGAAAGATAGATCAGAAATGCAGCAGCAGTACTAATGATTCGCTTCTTCATGTTATTGCTTTTTTTCTGTTTGCCTGATGAAATCATAGATCTTTTTCACTTCTTCCACCGTAACGGGTTTGGCATTGTTGCCCCAACTGGATTTCTCGTGATTGATGATGGCTGTTACGTCTTCGGCTGAAAGATTATTATTTAATCCTACTGCAGGCATGGTGGCAAATTCAGGTCTTGCATCATAGCCTTTCATGATAATATTCACATAGAGATCCAGGTTGTCGCCATTCACCACCTTGCTGTCTTTCAATGAAGGGAAAGCACCTTGTAAACCTTCACCACTGGCCTGGTGACAGCTCTGGCAGTTTTGTGTGTATAGCTGCGCGCCGTCAGGAAGATTCAGGCCGCTGCCAGCCGCCACAGGCTTCACTTCTTTCTTATACAAAAAATTGGCAGGCTTTGATCCATCGGGCAAAGGCACTTGCTTCAGGCTTTGCAGGTAGGCCACTAATTGCAGCGCATGTTTGGTTGCCACGATCTTCCCGTTGCCCGATCTGTATTTATCCGGAACCGATATTTCAACCTCACCGGCTAGCACCGTATCTTTTTGAACAAAAAGCCAGGGATAGGCAGGCATGATGGACTGCTCCACTACGGCCCGCGGCTGATACAAATGCAGTAACTGCCAGGCCTGGCTGGGTTGGCGATTTCCAATATTGGTGAGATCCGGCCCGGTACGTTCCGTACCCATCAGCGTGGCCGTATTGGTCCAGAAATCAGTTCGTCCAATGGCAGCATAATCCGCAGCTATACTGGGTCGGCTCCCGAATGTTTTATCCATATCTACATTTCGTACCTGCTGGCTATGGCACGACACACATCCATTCGCGATAAAAAGTTTTTTCCCGGCTATCTCGTCGGCCTTAAGTTCAGGTGCATTGGGCAGCCTGTGATTATTGGTCTGATTATTCAAAGCAGGTATGATGGCTACCAGCAGGGTGAGCCCAACGAACAGTAATAATGCTGTTCTGAACAAGCGCTGGTGACTGTTAAAGAATTCCATGGAGAATGATTTTATGCAGTTAATTGTTCTTTTAGTTTTAATAACTCAACAGCCGAAACCGGTATCCTGACTTCTTCTTTCTTCCCTACCATCCTGTACAGATTGTAAGCAAAAACAAGATGTGATAACCACATCAGGGATCCGCCGATCGCCCTCCACAACCAGTAAGGTTTCATCAGCACCACGCTGTCAATAAATGGTTTCCCTTCCATCCACATCATGCCTTTCCATGTTGCGCCCAACATCAATGGAATGGTATAAAACAACAGTCCTATCAATGCCAGCCAGAAATGCGCACCCACCGTGATCTGCGGCGGCTCCTTACCAGTCAGCCTCGGCACGATCGTATAAATAAAAGCCCATAACATGAAAGTGATGATGCCATACATCGTGAGGTGTGAATGCGCCACAGTGAAATCAGTGAAATGCCATAAGAGATTGGTGAAGCGGAATGCTTCTGCAGTGCCCTGCATCGAACCCGTGAAATAGAATATGATCCCCACCAAATAAAAAGGAAGGGTATAGCTATGGCTGAGTTTATTCCATGAGCCCTTGAAGGTCATCAGAAAATTGGTGGTGCCCGCCACCACTGGAATAACCATCCCTACGCTGCCTACAATGGCAACGGTCTGCAACCACCAGGGTATGGAGCTGAAAATAAAATGGTGCGTTCCAATCAAAGTATAAAACAGGATCTGTGTCCAGAACGCCAGTATGCCCAGGCTATAAGAATATATGGGCCTGTTCAATTGCTGGGGTAAAAAATAATACATCAGCCCCAGGTTGAATAACATGAACCACATACCCACGCCCTGGTGCATATAGTACCCCTGTATAATGGTTTCACCTAATCCGTTCTGCCAGCTGGGCCAATACGCGACAAACGCGATCACCAGTAAAAACATCATGGCAGAAACAATATACCAGTTCGAAACATAGATCTCTTTGGTGGTGCGCGCAGCAATGGTTTTATAGAAATTGATGAGCGATTGTATCACACCATAACCGAATACGGCCATCACGGGCCAGATATACTCCCTGTATTCGCCACCGCCGTTGTTGATGCCCGCCATCAGGAAAACAGTTCCTGCCAATACAGCCAGATTAATAGACACCAATGAATGATACCCTTTCCTGATACTGTAAATGGGCACGTTGCTGATCCTGGGCACTACATAATATGCCAGGCCTAACATGGCCATGGAAGCCCAGCCCCAGAAAACTGCATTGGTATGAACGGGCCTCAGTCTGCCAAAACTCAACCAACTGAAATGATCAATATCCGGTGCTGAAAACTTGATCCCCAGGTATTCGCCTACACTGGTACCAAACACCAGCCAGGCCGTGGCACTTATGATAAAACTGATGATCAGTTTGGATAATGCCGGGTCAATATCATGCCTGGGCTGGCTTTTTTTCTTGGTCTCTACAAAATGCAGATTGTCGTCATGAATAACATTATCGATGACGCCATATTGATCCGCTGGCGTCTTGTGACTGCCCAGTTCATTGTGTTGCAGCGTATACTCGAGCTCTCTCTTCCTTTGTTGCAGTTGTTCGATCTCCTCTTCAGACAGTTTTGTCAATCCCGCTTTGAGATCTTCAATTGTTTTACGCCGGATCTGGGTTCTGATGGCGCTATTGGCTTTGATCAGCACCAGTATGGCACCGGTTAAAACAGGGATCAGTATCAGGAACAAAGTAATAATGATGCCCGACTGCGAGAAGAGGAATTTTGTATCCATGATAAAAGGTTTAAGGTTTGATGTTGTTGACTATCATGATTCATACTAAAGAATGAGGTTATGCTTGGTAAGTGGAACCTGGTTAGGTCCCCTGAGTTCCCCGGCCGGATCAGGCTTAGCCATTTTCCCTATCGCTTTATTCTTTTCAGTCCAGTACAGCGTGGGCAGGAAAAATTCGAAATTGCCCACCTCCTCGATATTATGCCTGAGCCAGGCTCGGCCCATCGCCTTTGTAAATATTTTCTTGCGGATGATAGGGTTAAGGATATACTTCCCAAAAAGATTGTTCACGCCTATGTGCAGATCAGAAACATACCTTGTTCCGCCACCAGCTGCTATGAACTGATGACTTAAACTGCTGATCCGGATACCGGCAAACCGGCCTTCCAGCAGAATGCCCTGGCTGTCCAGTTTCTTTACCTTGTCCACCACATCTACCAGCATATCCATATTTCTTCCCAGGGCCTCCACGATATGAAACTTTGAACCCACTCCTACCTGGCCGCAGGGCAATTGATTGGCCAGGCTCCAATGGATATGATCCAATGGATGCCAAACATGGTATCGCTGGTATTTCCTCCCCTGGTATTCCATCTCCCCGCCAATATTCCGAAACCACCATTCCAACATTTCTGGTAGCACCCCTTTAATGATGCTGTGCTCAATGTGCAGGTGGATCACGTCATTTTTGTTCTTCGAATAGCCCGTAATTGCCGTGCTCAGCGATTTCATCTTCCAGCCAAAATCCTTTACCGGTTGCAATGTCCACTTCATACGCTCTGTTTTTAGCAAAGCTATTCCTGGTATCCCCCGGTGTCAATCTGTTTATTATCGAGTTGAATATTTCCCTGTTTTAACTGTGTAAAAAAGGGAAACGCATTATGCTGGATTTCAATACCAGGAAAGAGTCAACAACATTCGGCCGCTGTTTTATGCAATTGGAGCATCAGGTTAGCTGATTGAGCGGTTCTTGCACGCCCGCTTTTTATTTTTGCACTAACTTTTGGTAAAGTTATGAGATGAAAATCTTAATCGTAGAAGACGAGGAGCTTTCAGTCAGGAAACTAAGAGGACTTTTGCAGGAAGTAAAACCCGATGCAGAAGTGGTTGCCGATGTTGATTCCATCGAAACAACAGTCGACTGGCTGAATGGAAACCCCGCTCCTGATATCATTTTAATGGATATCGAACTGGTAGACGGACAGAGCTTTGAAATATTTGAGCGCACCGAAGTAAAATGTCCCGTCATCTTTATTACTTCTTATGATGAATATGCCATTCAGGCTTTCAGGGTGAACAGCGTGGCTTATTTATTAAAGCCAATCGAAAAAGAAGATATAGTGGCTGCCTTTGAAAAATTTGAACAGGTGAAAGAATTTTACAGCACCATGGCGCCCGGCTTCTCCATCAACAACCTGGTGGAAGAACTACAGGCCCGGCTGCAACCCAAGGCTTTTAGAAAACGGTTCCTGGTTAAATACGGCAACAAACTCCTCACAGTGGAAACCCATGATATCGCTTATTTTTTCATTGAAGGCCGGGTGATCCACCTCCGCACTTATGATAACAGAAAGATCGTGCTTGATTATACCCTGGAAGAGCTGGAACAAATGCTTGATCCCGACGAATATTTCCGCATTAACCGCTCCTATCTCATCGCTTTAAAATCAGTGCAAAAAATGGACGATTATTTTGGGCAACGACTGATCCTGCAACTCAAACCACCAGCCACGGAACAGGCTATCGTTAGCAGGGAAAGAGTGGCCGCATTTAAAAACTGGATGGGAAAATAATCAGCTATGCTAAAAGCCCAACAGGAACTTGCCAAATTCAGATGGTTGCTGATCTTACTGGTACCTGCCCTCGCAATCAGTTTAAACTTTATCATGTTCGGGAAAGAATATGTGACGAGACCCCGCATCCTGATCTTCTCCAGCCTCATCCTGCTGGTGGGCACAGCGCTTCTCTCGCTGGCACAAATCACGGTAGCCAATTTTATGAGGCGGCGGCAAACTGCAGACAGGAACCTGGTGCCTCGTATGCTCTTGGCGGCTTGTCTTCATTTCCCACTGACCGCGCTGTTTGTATCTGGATTCTTTTTGCTATACAGCGCCCTGCCTTTGTTTGGATATCATTTCAACCTGGCTGATTATGGTTGGGGA
>DATGXN010000031.1:0-11177 GCA_035298945.1 Chitinophagaceae bacterium
GCATCGGAAAGATGACGTTGAATCGTAACCCTGACAATTTTTTTGCAGAAACAGAACAGGTGGCGTTTCACGTGGGACATGTTGTGCCGGGCATAGATTTTACCAATGATCCCTTACTGCAGGGCCGTCTGTTTTCTTATACCGATACGCAACTGATTCGTTTGGGTGGTCCGAACTTTCATGAGATCCCCATCAACCGACCAATTGTTCCGGTGCATAATAATCAACGGGACGGGCATATGCGACAAACCATCAATCAAGGAAAATCCAGTTATCATCCTAATACCTTAGGTGGTGGTTGTCCTTTCCAGGCCAAGGCGATGGAAGGAGGTTTTACGTCTTACACAGAACGTATCGATGCCCATAAAATCCGTGAACGCAGTCCAAGTTTTTTCGATCATTTCAGCCAGGCCCGGCTTTTCTTTAACAGCCAATCCGAGCCCGAGAAAAATCATATTGTGGACGCTTTGCGATTTGAGCTTGGTAAAGTACAAACAGTTGCCATTCGTCAGCGCATGCTGGTTATATTGGCCAATATAGACAAGGGCCTTGCCCATGAAGTGGCGTACGGACTGGGCCTTTCCATTCCAAAAGAGATTGAAGGCAATTTAAATCAAAGCATACCGGCCGATGGCGATCCGAAAGCTTATGAATCAGTTATGGTAGAGGGATCATTAACGAAGTCTGAGGCCCTGAGCATGGCAAATACCATTAAGGATTCCATTGCTACGCGGAAGATCGCTTTCCTGGTGGCGGATGGTGTTGACGAAAAATCAGTTCAGACCGTTAAAGAGGCATTGATCAATGCCGGTGCTGTGGTGGATCTCATTGCACCAAAACTAGGACCGGTCACGAGTGAGAATGATGTGATGATAGATGTTCAACAAAGCCTGCTTACGGCTGCTTCGGTGTTGTATGATGCAGTCTATGTACCCGGGGGAACCAACAGTGTAGCCAGTTTGGCATCGGAAGCCAATGCGGTGCATTTTTTAAATGAGGCCTTCAAACATTGCAAGGCCATAGCTGGCGATGCGTCTGCCATTCAGATCTTAGAGGTCACGTATTTCAGTAAAAAGTTACCGCCAGATGATGAGCTGGACACAGTTCTAACTGAAGGAATTGTTATCAGTGGCAATGCGAAGACATTGGCAAAGCATTTTATACAAGCTATTGCGCAACATCGTTTTTGGGATAGAGAAAAACCTCGTCGTGTTCCGGCATAATAAAAAAAAGACCAGGATTTACTCCTGGTCTTTTTAGTTTAGATCGATTATTTCTTCCCGATTCGATAAAGCCGGCCCTGATCAGTGATCGCATACAAGGCTCCATCTGCGCCCTCGGTGATGTCCCTGAAACGTTGGTTTTCGCTGGACAGCAGTCTTTCTTCACCAGTTACTTTATTGTTCTGAATCACTAACCGGCAAATATGCATGCCGCTGAGTGCACTCACAAAAAGATTGTTCTTCCATTCTGCGATTTGTTTGCCGCTGTAGAAACTGATTCCGCTGGGGGAGATCACAGGATCCCAATAATATACCGGTTGCTCGAGGCCAGCTTTTTGTTGAATGCCGTCACCTACTTTTCCGCCGCCGTATTCGATGCCATAAGTAATCGTGGGCCAACCATAGTTTTTTCCTGCTACGATCCTGTTCACTTCGTCTCCACCTCTTGGTCCAAATTCAGACTCCCATAATTCCCCCGTTTCGGGATGAATAGCTAAACCCTGGACGTTGCGATGTCCGTACGAGTACAGTTCAGGCCTCGCATTTGCCGTGGCTGCAAAAGGATTGCCCGTTGCTGGTTTCCCATCCCTGGTTAAGCGAATGACCTTACCTAACCCTGAATTCAGGTCCTGCGCCTGCGGACGAGTCTCCCTGTCGGAACGTTCACCGGTACTTAAAAACAGATTCCCATCTTTTGCAATGCGCACACGACCTCCGAAATGAAGACTGCCATTATAAGCTGGTTTGGCCTGGTAGATCACGGTAACATTCTCCAGGCTTTTTTCATCTGCGGAAAGCCTGCCTTTGGCAACGGCTGTCAGGTTTCCGTCACCAACGGACTGTGCAAAAGCCCAATAGATCATTCTGTTCGACGAAAATTCAGGATCGATGCAAATCCCCAGCAAACCTCCCTGGCCAGCAGCATAGACTTTGGGAACGCCCGCAATGGGTTTGCCCAAGGTTCCCGATCCTGTCACTATCCGCATGGTTCCTTCGATCTCAGTAATTAAAAATCGTCCATCGGGCAAAGCCGCAATACCCCAGGGACGTGATAATGAAGAAGTCAGTAGTTTGCTTTCATAAGGCGTTTTGGTGACTACAGCACCGATCCGGGTTTGACCTGTGAAAGCCGGTTTATAATCCGAGTTAGGATTTTTCGTTTCTACCGCCCCGCCCTGTTGAGCATTTGAACAAAAAGTCCCGGCCGTGAGGATGAATGCAGATATAAAACTGATTATTGCTTTGTTCATTTTATTCTATTTGATGTTTCCACGACTGCGGCTATTCCGATCTCAGACTCTTCACAGGATTGGCCATGGCTGCTTTGATCGATTGAAAACTTATGGTGAATAATGTTAGCAATATAACTGTTATGCCTGCAATGGCAAATAAGTAAGGGGTAAGATTGATACGGTATGCAAAACTGAGCAGCCAGTTGCTCATCAACCACCAGGATACCGGAAGGGCAACTAAGAGTGAAATAAAAATCAGCCGTAAAAAATCCTTTGACAGCATGGTGGTAATGTTTGCCACTGAAGCGCCGATCACTTTTCTTACGCCAATTTCTTTTCTCCTTTTTTGTGCAGTGAATGCGGCCAGGCCAAATAAGCCAAGGCATGAAATAATAATCGCTAAACCCGCGAAATATTTTGACAAGGCCGAGACCCTGGTTTCAGTGTCATATTGTTTTTGCCAGGCCTCATCTAAAAAATTAAATGTGAATGGGAAACCCGCATTGTATTTTTCATATAACTGTTCAATGGCAGCAATGGTTTGTCGTTGATTATTTGCCTGCACGCTTGCGATGATAATATTTCCAGGGTAGAGAAACATATAACAAGGCTTAATGGGTTCGTGCAACGACTCAAAATTGAAATCCTTAACCACACCAATCACCTGCAGGTTCTTACCAGATCGTTGTATGGTTTTTCCCACCGGATCTTTCAACCCCATTACCTTTACAGCTGTTTCGTTCAGAATGATATTTGTGGAATCAGAGCCGAAGTTTCTTGAAAAACTTCTACCCGCTTTCATTTTCATTCCCATCGTTTCAACAAAATCATAACCCACCTCAAAGGCTTCAAAAAAAACATCGGTGTTGGAATCATTGCCATCCCATCTCATGCCGGCATGCGAATACCCGCGTCCGATCATCTTATGATAAGTGGAGCTCGCATTATTAACTCCGGGAATATTTTTTAGTTCGGCTATAAAGGCATCTTCCTTACCTCTAATATTACCTTCCGCGGCAACTCTAAGAACATTATCTTTTTTATACCCTGTGTCCGTGTTTTGAATCAATTGTATCTGCAGATAGATCACCATCACGGCAACAATTAAAATAGTTGAGAGGGTAAATTGAAAAACTACCAATCCTTTCCTCGATAACAACTCGGCTACAGAGGTATTCAATTTTCCTTTCAATACAGAAAGTGGATTAAAGCCGGATAAATACAAGGCCGGATAACTGCCTGCCAGTAAACCTGTTCCCAGGATAATGACTATAATGGAAATGATGAAGGTGGTATCCACATGAAATACAATTTGTTTGCCTGTGATCTGGTTGAATGCCGGCAGTAGCAATAAAGCGATAACAACGGCAAACAGTGTGGCAAACAGGGTCAACAACAGTGATTCCGATAGAAATTGGAAGATGAGTTGTTTACGACCTGCACCAACCACTTTCTTAATACCGATTTCCTTTAGGCGAGTGGATGATTTTGCTGTGGAAAGATTCATAAAATTGATGCAGGCGATCACCAGGATAAATATGGCCAGGATGGAAAACAGTTTCACATACTCAATTCTGCCTGCACCGTTTGAATTTCTCCCGTAAATATTATGCAGGTATAAGTCTGAAAACCTGGCGGCAAAAACTTTACTGGCGGTATCGCCGCTATTGATACCAATAATGTTTGCTACTTTCTTATTGAATGCATTGATATCGGCTCCTTTATTTAATAGTACAAAGTTAGAGGGTCCCTTATTGTTCCATTTGGTGACCCAGGGTTTGATCACTTTGAAATATTCGAACGACAAAACAAAGTCAAACTGTTGAGAAGATTGTTTCGGCATTTTTTCAAACACGCCTGAAACATAGAAACTGGTGTCCTGATCAAAGCGTACGGGCTTCCCGATGATATTATCAGTTCTGCCAAAAAGTTTATGGGCGAGCTCATCGGAAATAACAATAGCCATTTTACTATCGAGCAGTTTATTTCTTTCCCCTTCGATGAGTTTAAAGGAGAAAATGGAAAAGTAATCCTTCCCCACATATTGCCCTGTTGCTTTGATATTCTTATCGCCAACTGAGAGTGTGTATTGTGGAAACCAGTGGGCCGGGGCAACTGCTGCAGCATATTCCACACCTGCTATCTGCTGCTTAACCGTTTCACTTAATAAGCCGGAAGATTCTTCTGATCGATTTTCCATCAATTGGAACAATCGTTCGTCGTTTGCAAAGAATTTATCATAACTCAATTCATCGTGCACCCATAAAAAAATAAGCAATGCACAGGCGAGTCCTGCTGATAATCCAAATACATTGATGAATGTAAATTGTTTGTCTTTGACGAGGTTACGCCATGCGATTTTGAGATTGGTTTTAAACATTGGCTGATATATTTATGGATTATCCGGGCTTTACAAATCTGGGTTAAACCAAGTTAACCTGGTTGCTTTAGTTAGTGTCGCAATTATTGACAGAGTGTTGCCTGGAGGGACAAATGGTCTTAGATCTGCGGCTGCTTTCATTTTGACAGGAAAAATCTAACTTGAAACAAAATAACCATGCCGATGAACCAGACGTTCTGGGGCGATTATTTCGGTATGCTGACTGATAAGTTCGGAGTGAGCTGGATGATGAGTTTTAATGAGCACCTGCCTTCGTAAGGTTTAGTAACACATCAAACACCATAATGAATAAACTATTTGCTTTTGTCGTCACCTGCTTTTTCTTGTCCTGTAGCTACGCACAGAATAACCCTGTATATGAAGTGTACGCTATTACATTTGCACGAGCACCAGGCTATGTGCATGAGAGAGACATGGCACTGAACCCGCCGGTGAAAGACAGCACTAAAGTTGTATTCATGACCTGGCTGCTGAAAGGCAATAATGGGAAGACCATTTTGGTGGATGCTGGCTTTCAGCGTTCGGGAAAGTTTTTTGCCCCCGGGTTTATGGACTATACCCGGCCCGATTCTTCACTGATGTTGTTGGGAGTAAAGCCGGAAGACATCACGGATATCATCATCACCCATCCACATTGGGATCATGTTGGAGGCATAGATCTTTTTCCTAATGCCAGGATCTGGATGCAGCGGGAGGACTACCGTTACCTGGTAGTGGATATGTGGCAGAAAGATGGCAAACGCATGGGGATTGATTCTTCCGATGTGTTGAAGATCGTAGACCTGAATACCCGCGGAAGAGTTCAGTTGGTGAACGGGGACGATGTGGAGATCATGCCCGGTATAAGAGCATATATTGGCTCAAAGCATACGTATGAATCACAGTATGTGGTGGTGAACACTGCTACAGACAAAGTTTTGGTGGCATCGGATAATAGTTGGTTTTATTACAACCTTGATCACCTGGCCTCCATCGCCCTGACGTTTGATGAAAACGCCTATGTCCGGAACCTGCAAAGAATGAAAACCCTGGTTAAGCCCGGACTGATCATTCCAGGTCATGATGCCCAGGTATTGGAGCGGTTTACGAAGGTGAAGGAGGGTGTAGTGAGGATACGGTAGTAGGGAGTCCACTTATTCATGTCGAAAATTCTGCAAAATTTCGACATCAAGAAAATTTAATGTCGAATCGACGTTTCGTTCAGTAAATCACGCATATTCCAAAAGTATATTTCCATCGATTCCTAACAGTTCATGAGCCGCCTTAAGAAACTTTAAATCCGGCTTCCTTTTTCTGCTCATGATCTGTGAAAGCTTTGGTTCTCCAATGCCCAGTAACTTGGCCAGTTCTTTTTGTTTAAGCCTTCTTTCGTACATTTTTAATTCTAAAAGGCCTTCAAGCGTTTTTGGAGCCGGAATTGTATAAATACTTTTTTCATATGCCTGTGCAGCCAGAGCCAGCAGTCTTAATTCCCCAGCTTCTTTGGTGGTCAATTTATTTTCACCTTTCTTCATCAATACATCAATTTTTTTCATTGTTGTATTGTAATCTCTTTCGTTTTTTATCTTCAATTTTTGGATTGGCATAAAATCAGTTTTAAAGGGTTAACATATAAGTCATTCCCGACCGCATCCACTGAGTTAAATGTCAGCCTCATTTCATTGAAATTCGCCCAGTCGGATCTCTCAGCAATGGTATACCAGTTGTTTAACTGGTCTTCAACATCTTTTCGTTTTTCGACATATTCCCGAATTGTCCTATAACTAATAACAACCACTGCACCTATATTATAGCAAAGGTAATTAAAATTTCATAAAATGAAATATACTTTCAATAATGAAAATTTATTTCCACCTACTGATTCGCCCCGGAATCGCCCGGATGTACCGGTCCTCCAATAGCAGGCAAGATGAGCGCACTGGAAGTGTTCAGCGCATCTGGCAGAGGGAAGCGCCAGATCTCGCTACCCGTCAATGCATCGAAACAATAAAAATTGCGGCTGCCGCCACCTCCAACAAAGACACGGTTGAAAACTACCACCGGGCTGGCAGAATTCGGAAGAATTTCTTTACTCCAAAGCGGGGTACCACTGACGGCGTTCAATGCATGTATTTTCAGATCATCGGCCGTAATATAAACGAAGCCGTTAGAAACAAAAGGACTCGAACTAATGCCGGTGTTTTCTACGGCTTTCCAGAGCAGCTGGCCAGTTAATGCATTCAATGCATAAAGACTTCCTTTTTTTGTGAACGCACCTACATTGTACCATCCGCCAATATATACGATGCCGTTGCTCACAGTTGGGCTCGACTGCTCCAGGGAAATATCGCCCGTAGAGTATTTCCATTTCAAGGATCCATCACTGGCATTGACCGCATATAGGTTGGCGTCGCGACTCCCGAAATAAAGTACGCCGTTCACTAAAGCTGCCCCCGACTGGTTGATCATCCCGCCCGTTAGAAACTTCCATTTCAAAGAACCGTCTGTGGCCTTCAATGCATAGAAGTAACCATCTGATGATCCGAAATAAACTACGCCGTTTTCTATCGTAGGACTGGAACTGATATTGGCGCCAGTGAGGTAGGTCCATTTAGTTGAGCCTGTGTTGCCGTCAAGGGCGTAGAGCATATCATCATTAGTGCCCACATAAACAGTTCCATCTGCATATACCGCATCTGATTCAATGCCTGTGGTTGCGATCTTCCGCATCCATTTCGTGTACCCGCCTTTTGGGTCAATGGCATAAACATTGTTGTCAATGGATCCGATATAAATGGTGTTGTTGGCATAGGTAGGACTAGAATACACAAAAGAACCTTCGCCTTTGTATCGCCATACCTGCGCGCCCGTGCCCCCATCCAGGCAATAGAGATAATTATCTGAGGCGCCGAAATAGATCAGTGGTGCTGTGCCCCATTTTACTGTAACGGTATATTGAGCGCTGCTTCCATCTTGCGCAGTAACGGTATAGATCACTGGTTTTGAAAAATCTTGCGCTACTCCTGACCCGGGCTTTACGGAGACTCCCTTGATAGTGAATTCAGGTGTCAGGGGATTTGTTGCCGTACCATAGGGTAAGATGAATTCGATATTTTTCCCGCTCCAGTTCACCAGGTAATCGGTTGGACTGAATTCTGTGCCGTCGGCTTTTTTGATCACGAATGTGATGATCTCTTTGTCTGAGTTTTTAGGAATCTCCGCTTCCTTGGTGCATGAAGCGATCATGAAAGAGAAAATCAGAATTTGCAGTAGTCGGGGTAATTGTGTCATATAGATCCGGATGCTGGTGCTTCAATTAAATTGGGACTAAATGTAAGCGTTTATGATTATTAGCAAAACGATAAATCATTAACGTTAGTTTCAGTAACTTATTGGTCTTTAATTGAACACCAATGAACCATTCTCCTTCACGCCGAAGCTTTATCAGGAATTCATCAGCCTTGCTGGCTTTTTCTGCATTGAATGCGAGTGCTTTAAAAGATTGGGCCTCTGCGCCAGCGAGAAGAGTGGCGCTGATCGGTTCGGGATGGTATGGGAAAAGCGATCTCCTGCGTTTGGCGCAAGTGGCGCCGATTGAAGTGGTTGGACTCTGCGATGTGGATCGAAACATGTTGACTGCCGCTGAAGAACTGATCCGCGGTCGCGTGCAGCCGCAGAAGAAGATCCCGGTCTTTGGTGATTACAGAAAGCTTTTAGCGGATACCAGGCCTGATATCACACTCATCGGTACACCGGACCATTGGCATGCACTCACGGCCATTGAGAGTTTGAAAGCGGGCTCGCATGTTTATCTTCAAAAACCGATCAGTGTGGATGTAATGGAGGGTGAAGCTATTTTGTCTGCCGCCCGCGCTTCTGGAAAAACAGTTCAGGTAGGATTGCAAAGAAGAAGTACGCCTCATCTTGTAGAAGCGAAAAATCAGATCATAGATGCCGGCTTATTGGGCAAGATCCATCATGTGGAAATGTGTTGCTATTACCACATGCGTAACAATAGCAATCCACCATTGCAGCAGGTGCCTGATTTCCTGGATTATGAGATGTGGACGGGTCCTGCCCCCATGCGACCTTACGATGGTATTCCGCATCGGGGTTGGTGGCGTGCGTTTTTCGAATACAGCAATGGCATCACGGGTGATATGTGTGTACATATGTTTGATGCGGTGCGGTGGATGCTGGGCCTGGGCTGGCCGAGAAAGATCAGTGCATCGGGAGGGATTTATAGCAGTAATCCCGGCAAGAGCAATATCCCCGATACGCAAACGGCCGTGTTCGAGTACGAGGGACTTAACTGTGTTTGGCAGATGCGTTCCTGGGGTACGCCGGTTGATCCGGAGTATCCATGGGCGTTCAAGATCTATGGCGAGAAAGGGACGCTGGCCGGTAGTGTGAACAAATGTGATTTCATTCCGGTGGATCGGAACGCGCCATTCAAGTTTCATCGTGATGCGGTGGTAGAAGGAGAAAAATATCCGGAAGACTTAAATGAGAAAGACATTGAGTTGAATGTGGCTTCGGCTACGCGGGCGCATATGTTGAATTTCCTCCAAGCCATAGATAGCAAGCAAAGACCTGTAGCTGATATAGAAGAAGGACATATTTCGACGGCGAGTTGCATCATGGCGAATCTGTCTATGAAGTTGGGCAGGGCGCTGCAATATGATCCAGTTAAAAAGATCATTGTGGGGGATGCTGAGGCAACGGCCATGCTCAAACGAAATTACCGGGGGCAGTGGAAGCATCCGTGGGGTTAGTTGATCTTTGCTTCACAATCTGATATAAATTGACTAATGACCCATCAGTTTGAACGGTCGGTCAGGTATACAACCTCAATGTTAAAGCTCAGTAATATCATTGCTGACTGGTTAATGGTATCCCATGCCATTTTTTTATGCACATTACGGTATTCCGCAGTTTGAATATTGTAAAAAACTGTCTACTTTTTCCTGATCCTCTTTGGCAATGTAGTTAAGACTCAGATTTCACTTTTTTAAAAATTGTTGTAATGAAAGAGAACATCAACAACCTATCGCGCTTAAGTGATCTGAAAAAAAACCTGGTGGAAAATAATATTTCTGCCAATGCCATCAACAGTATTGAGAAAGCATTGAAAAACGGGCTGAGATTCCGAAACCCTGCAGACCTCGCTATTTTAAATCTACCGGTATCGGATATTAAAATTCTGGAAACCGCTGTAACTTTTGGGACACCCCCATCCACGACGGTTAAAACTTTTCAGTATACATTCAAGCCGTCCGAAAACGAAAATCTTTTTTATGGGTACCAGTTTTTGCTCAGTTATGTAAGCACTGAACAATACACCATTGCAGAATCATTCCCGATTGAGGATTTGGGTATCGTGTATGTAGATCTTGATATTGCAGAAATAGCCGATGGCAGTAAAATCAATTACCAGGTTAAAAATTCAATCGGTGAGGTGGTTCAGATTGGATTTGGAAATACATCGACGCCAGACGTAGAGATCATAGAGGTTAATAAAACTTCCCTGGCCAGTGCGATTATTAAGGTTAAGGTGGAGAAAATTGAGCAATCGCAACTTACTCCTATTGCAGAGGGCTACCAGGTAAAAGGAAAGCTGATTTGTACACATAGTGAAAAGACAGAAGGTTACCAGATCGTGATCATGGCTGCATTGGCCAATGATTCTAATGGAAATCCGGATTTTTTTCCGGTTGGGTATGCAGTTACAGAAACTAATGGATATTTCGTCACCGGGGTATTGGTTTTTAATAAACCGGAAGATGGAGAGCGAATTCTTGCTGCCAAAGCAGTTATCAGTAAAGAGGACAAGGTATGGGAACAACCCATCAACTTGATCAGAAAGGAAGAAGCCGGTATTGATACTACAGTCAAGACTAAAATTCCAGGTCGACTTATAATTGTTATCAGTGATAAAGCAGAAACAACAAAAGATGATTGCGATTGTAAAAACGACTGTAATGAGCTCAACTTTTTCGAGAAGAAAGTTTTAGAAGAATATAGTTATTATACCGTTGTACGCACCACAGAGCCATCCATTATTGTGGACACTATTGAAGATGAGGAAGAAGTTGACCTGGATGAAATTTACGGTACAGGAGGGAAGGTCCCACTTTCGGTTTTCAGAAAATACCAGGTTGCAGCCAACGTGATGGCTAAGCCGATGATTGCATCTATTTCCAATCTGCCGGTAAATAATGATTCCGGGGTGATTATGCGCGCAGCACCCAATCCCAATATCAGAAACGTATTCAATAAAGACCTGCTGGATAAAATTGTGGCTGACAGTAAAGTGGCGGGCGCACTTAAAGGGAAGAAGAA
>DATGXN010000032.1:0-8760 GCA_035298945.1 Chitinophagaceae bacterium
GCGGGTTAACTCCATCTCATCAACGGTACCCCATTTCTCAATTTTGAATTTGTACTTCGATGCTGACTTAAGCAGATCGATCTTATTCCTACCCGGACTGAATATGGCATTCCGTGAAGTCATTTGACCTGATTTATCCCAGGTCTGGACAGTAACGGTAGCTGGTATGCTGTCGTACACCACATCGCCGATCTTGATCAATGGATGGATCCATATGCTGATCACAGCATTGGGATCTTCCTCTGGCCCGGGATCAATTTTACCAAATTCCCCGGGTGCATACCCATAATCCTCCGACTTATCATTCGCACCTACCCTTGCCACTTCAATGTTCTGAAGTTTATGATCCGCTGAAACCAGGGATACCTGCACCGGAAGAGGTGCTGAGACCTGCTGGGCTTTGGCAGAACCGGTCAATGGCGTTACAAACAGTACGTCATTGTCTCTCAGGATCCAGAACTTACTGATGTTGTAATTTCCTTTGACTGACAGGATAGTATCAGTGTAATAGTGCTGGTCGTGATGCAATTGCAGTCTCTTGTTTTTTACAATGGTATCTCCCTGTGCATTAGTGATGGATACGAGCGCTGAGAGTCCTGCCTGGGGAACATTTTCTCCAGGCAACCCGGCCAGAACAAGCTGGAAACTTCTTTTAAGATCCGGCTCCTGGGGACCTCCTCCCCCACCTGCAGGAGTTTCAACTTTCTTACATCCTCCAAATAAAGCCAATCCAATAAATAATACCGTGCTGATGAATAATGCCTTTCTCATAATATAATTTTTAACTCCACAAAACTATTTACAATTGATACCGCTGTCAATCACATAAACAAGTGTAAATGGTGCCATTCTGCGAAGTTCAATCACATCAATATGTGACTAAATACCAGACATCTACCAGGTACAGGACTCCCTATACTGTCATTACCCCTTGTTTCGTCGAAAAATTGATGTATTCGTCTCAATTGCTTTGATGAAATAATAACAAAGGGTATTTTGTAGGAACAACCAATATGTATGAACCTGGGAAACCAATTTGTTTTTTCCCCTGAATACCGGTGGATTCGTCACCTGACCTACTGGTTTATACATGTACTCTGCTTCTCATACCTGTTCAAAGTGCCCGATCAGTCATACTTACATATGCTGATGCTTTCCACGATCTGGGTTCCTGGTTTTATTTTGTATGGATATCCCATAGCCTATTACCTGGTGCCTAATTACCTGATGAAGGAAAAATATTTACAGTTTGGATTGATCATTATCTGCTGGGCCGTGGGCGGATATTTCCTGAACTACATCTACCGTACCATGGTTTTGTTCCCATTCTCTGATCTGGTTAAGTACAAAACCACCAATAGGAATCCCTGGGCTGCCAACAGCTATCTGTCCATGAACGTGATGGCCGGGTTCACCTCTATGATCGTATTATTCAAACACTGGATGCAAAAACAGAAAGACCTGTTGATCGCCAAAAATGAACAGGTGAATGCAGAACTTCAATTGTTGAAGGCCCAGATCCATCCACATTTTCTTTTCAATACGCTCAACAATATCTATGCTTTCTCAATGGAAAGATCTCCCCAGACGCCACAACTGATCCTTAAGCTTTCGTCCATACTCAGCTATATGCTCTACGACTGCAGAGCAACTTTAGTGCCGCTGGAAAAGGAAATAGAGGTCATGAATAATTACATGGATCTTGAAAAAGAAAGATATGGCGAGAGGATCGAGATCTCCAAGAACATTACCGGCGATATAGCACAATACCAGGTAGCCCCGCTGCTGATGATACCTTTTCTTGAAAATGCATTTAAACACGGCACTTCTGAAGATCTTGAAAAGCCCTGGATGTCTATAGATATTGACGTTAAAAACGGGACCTTATGGTGCAAGATCGTGAACAGCAAATCCGATTCACCCAAGCCGGCAACAAGCGGCATTGGCATTGAAAATGTGAAAAAAAGACTTAAATTATTATACCCGGAAACGCACGAGCTCAACATGCAGGATGAAAGTGATTTCTATTCCGTAGCACTTAGTTTGAAACTGGATACTGGCGCTGAACTAAAACGGAGTCAGTTGATAAACCCTGAAAAAATTGCTTTATGAACATCAGGTGTATACTTGTGGACGATGAACCACCTGCCATCAGGGTAATGAAGTCACATATCTCCCAGGTAAAGGGACTTGAAGTGGTGGGGGAATGCCATAATGCCATCCAGGCGCATGAACTGCTCCATCAGAAAAAAGTTGACCTCCTGTTCCTTGATATCAAGATGCCCAAGCTTACAGGCATGGATTTTCTTAAAAGCCTCTCACATCCTCCCCTGGTGATCTTTGTTACTGCCTACAGGGAATACGCTGCTGATGGATTTGAATTGGATGCCATTGATTATCTCGTCAAGCCGGTTTCTTTTGAAAGATTTTTGAGATCCATATCCAAGGTCAGAAAGGCCCTGGGCCAGGAACCACTGGTTACAGAAAAAGAAACGGTTCCCCATAAAGAAGCTTTCGTGTACCTCAAGGTGGATAAACATATGGAGAAGATCATGATCCACGATATACTCTATGTGGAAAGCTGGAAAGACTATGTCAAAGTCTTTCTTGTAAACGGGAAGTACCTGCTGGCTAAGAAATCCATTACCAGCATGGAATCGTTATTACCGGAACAAAGGTTTATCAGGGTGCATCGTTCCTATCTTGCGCCACTGGACAAGATCACGGGGTATAACAATATCAGGATACTGATAGGGGATATAGAAATACCGATTGGCCGGTTTTACAAACAGCAGGTGTTGGATCTGATAACCAGTTCCTAACTATAAATAAAAACGAAAACCCAGCTGACTGATCCACCTCGCGCTATTCCCTGGTGCTGTGCTGGTTTGCACTGACCAGGGTTTCCCATTAACAGGAAAAAACTGGTATTGTGGCGTAAGATCATTGGCTGAAACAAACTTATCGAAACGAACCAATGCAAAATTGTCTCCCGGAATTACATAGATCCGGCCCCACTCGTGGTTAAGCATGTTCAGAAAATTGAATACATCAAAATGGATTCCGAATCGCAGATCGCTTTTCCCCGTTTTTATCATGAACTCCTGCTGAATCCGGATATCAACAGTATGAGTGAATGGCAATCTGGCCTTATTCCTTTGCGAAAATGAACCCCGGATTGAGTTCAGATAATGATCAGACTGGATGAATTTTTCCAGCATTTCTTTTTGTTGCTCCGTAGTATAATTCCTGTCATTCTCGATGATCGGGATAAATCTCATTTCCTGGAGTTCTTTACTGGTGGGCACATAGATCAGGTCAAAACTTTCATTCTGCCCATGATCATTTACCATGCTCCGCTCATAAACATAACTGTAGGGCTGACCGGACTGGCCCTGGTAAAATAAAGATACCGTAGTGGAAACTCTACCCCCGGCATAAATAAACTTACGCATGCCATAAACGTAGACCCGGTGTGCCAGATCAAAATCAGATATCGACCTGAGGCCGCTGTTCCTGCCGTTGATCGTTTCCAATGATCGCCACTGTTGAAAGTTAGGGCCAGATACACCTGTAGGTTCAAACAAGGCTTTTGAATTCCCAAATGTATAGGATGCAGTAAAAGCAGATCTCAAACTGGAAGGAGAACTGATAACAGCACTTAAACTATAGGAGTACCCTTTACTGGACTCAGAGTTCCCCAATAATAAAATATTACTATAAGGGTTACCACCACTCATGGGCACTCTTGGAGGTTGCGCATAAACAGAATAAACAGAACGGGAACCGGCACCTGCCGAAGTTTGCACGGGGGGTAAGATATTCACATTGGTATAACGAATTTCATGGAGGTTACGGGTAAGAAGAAATTCAATGCCTGTATTCCAGCCTTTGCCTATCCGTTTCTCGATCGAAGAACTCATTCTCCAGACGGTGGGATATTTAAAATTCCGTGCAGCTACAACTATATTACCCTTTGATTTTTCGGGATCCAACCCCAGGCTCTTAAAACCAGGTTGTGACACCACATCGGGATTAAACGTAAGATTGAAGAGAGCCGGTGTTATATCCAGCGAAGCAGATTGATAATTATATATTTCAGACGCCCATATATTCAGAATATGTCCCGTGAAAATACCAGTCCCGAATTTCAATGTCACATTTTCATCCGGTATGCGAGCAGCCAACTCCAGCCTTGGTGCCATCTGCCAATGAGTTTTTGGCACGGAGCCTGATCTTGCTCCTTTAAGATCATAGTAGGCCGAGATTGATGGAATGGCAACCGTATTAAAATATTCATCCGCAGGGTAATCCGTATTCCAGCTATTCCCATCTACCCGAACACCAAATCTGAGCCTGAGATCAGGATTGAACTGGTATTCATCTTGTATAAAAAATCCAAGCCGGCTGGTCATGAACTTAGCACCTGCTGCAGATGACTGGTCATTTACTGGTATTTCTGATTTCATGAGCGTACGCGAATAGCGGGAAGGGTATGCATTCGATAAGAAATCCTCCAATTTCTTGTATTGATAATTCCCATAGTAGCTGCTCAGGATCAGGTCGTTCATCCAGGAAAATCCCAGGTCGGTTCCCAGCGTAAATACCTGGCGGTTTTGGATAAGTTTAAACACTTGAAGGATGGCAAGATCCTTCCCCTTGAAGAGACTGACCTGGCTTGCCCCGCTGGCTCCTAAAACTATGGTCCCTGGTCCATCCAGAATATTCACCGCAGGAAATGGCTTCCCCAATATCTGCCTGTCATCTTTCTGGTCTGTATACGTTACTAAAAAACGGCTACTCAGTTTACTGTTAAGAAAACTCCGCCACTCGAATGTACCAACGTGGGTATTGGAGAAGATCTGGTACCCGTTGTTAAGATATCGGACCATGGTACTTCCGTTGGCCAATTGAGGAGCTTGCCTTTCGGCACTATTCAAACGGTATGTCAGCGTGATCTTATGACGAAGTGAGGGATTCCAGTCGATCTTAGTGATAAATCGCAGCGCCCGAAGATTGTTGAAGTTCTCATCGTAACGGCCTGGCTCGTAACCATAGCGCCGGAGAAGGGTATCTCTCAAAGCATCTAATTGCTGTCTTGAGCTCTTCCCCTTGTATTCGGACATGTCAAAAGGTTGGGGCTGATCCTCTTTCTGCCATTCCAACGAAGTGAAATGAAAAAGCTTATCCCTGATCAAAGGGCCGCTGATCCATGCTCCCAGGGTATTATTGAAAAAAGGAGTCAGTTTTGTTCTCTCATTTTTAACAGCATCCTGGGTTGGAGATTTTCCCGCCATTTGCTCATTCCTGAAATAATACCATACTGAACTTTTAAACTGATTCGACCCTGACCTGGTGATCGCATTCAAACTCCCCCCGGTGAAATTTCCAAATTGCACTTCATAAGGCGACAATAGAATTTTGATCTCTTCGATGGCATCCATGGAAACAGGCGGAGACAGTGTTTGCCCTCCCGCAATTCCATTCGAAGACACACCAAGCAGATCCTGGTTATTAGAACCATCAATAAAAATTGCATTGAATTTGCTGTTTTGACCCGCAAACGACATAGCGCCATCGCCACTGACTTTAGACTGGGGAACAAGCCTGGCATAGTCTTGCAAGTTTCTGCTTATAGATGGCAAATCCTTCATTAAGGAAGGAGTAATAATGGTTGTGGTGCCAATTGATTTTTCGTTGGTTTTTTTTTGCCCGGCCACAATAGCCTGTAGTTCTTTTTCTTCCCTGTCAAGAATGAAAAACCGGAACTCCCGGCCATATGTTTTGGAGTGAAAATATTCATTATTGAATTCAGCAAAAAGGTCGTCAAGCCCTTTGGTTTGATATCCTACAAATGAGATGGAAACATGATAGGGGCCTCCGGGCTTAAGATTGAAAATGTGGAAATAACCCTTTGCATTGGTGCGGGTCATATATACATTCTGGGTAGGCAGATGTACCACCTTTACCGTGGCTCCTTCCAACACATCGCCCTCTGATGTACTCACAAATCCAGATATATTACAATTGGTCTCCTGCGCATGAACAACACTGATCAGTATGACAAACATGGGCGCATATCTGAAAAGCCGGGACATATATGATATCTGGGGACACAAGGGTCATTAGTTGGCTTATTTAAGCTAGTAAAAAGAAATTATTGATAAAAGCACAAAAACATGGATTCCGTCGGAAATCCATGTTTTTCATCGAAATACACATTCAATGATCGAAAACAAAAACCCCCGGATAGACATCCAGGGATTGACATTTCATCAGTATGAATAAATCGTTTTTGTTTTCAACAAAATGTCGCCTGATCGATAACCTTTATAACTCTTGATCAACTGCATCGGATATCCTTCATTATCATAACTGTACTCAAACAAGCTGGGCTCCATGGTAGGAATACTACCGGAATAATACTTCTCCTGGCCAATAAGGTTGTTCCTGGAAAGGTTGGACAAGTATAGTGTAGGCATATTCATGTGAGCGTAAGGATTGATATTGAAATCATATTTATATTTTCCTGATTCTCCTCCGCCCCTTGAACTCACGGCAACATCTTCCACCTTGTTTCCACCCTGGATCTTAAACTTATACTCCATTGAATTTCCATTGTTGTACAGGTAATCAATGGTGATCTGTGCCTGCCCAGGAGGATAACTGTATTCTATAGCTGCCCCGGTTTCCTGGTCATAACTTTTTTGACGGATATTGGTCACTTTGGTTCCCTGTGCATTATAGCTGAATTCGGTAAATCCAACTTTATCTCCATCACCTTCAAATCTGTCGATCTTGTCTACCTTATAACCATCATAGAAATACAGGTCCTTGAATACAAGTTGCAGATCTTCATATTGAGGAAGCTTCTGATAATATTCAACTTTCGACAGGGTTCCATTTGCGTTATAAGAATATATTGATTTGGAATCGGGCTTATAGATACCACTTATTAAAGCGAACGTCTCTTCCAACTTAAGCTTCTTAGCCGCCTTACTCCCCCCAATGGTATAGGTAGTTCCTTCGCTGATCTGATCCCTGTTCAGTGTCATCTCATCTGTTACACCCCATTTATTCACCTGGAACCTGAATCGAACATGGGTAGAAGGAAGATAAACTTCTTTGGCACCTGCAGACAGCAAGGTGTCTTTTTCAAATTTTTCTCCAGCCGCATTCCAGCTGGTAATTTTGAATGCTGCAGGAATACTATCGTAGTTGATGTCGCCGACCGTAACAATGGCCTGGAGCTTCACCTTTACATAGCTATCGTTGTTGAGTTGTGCAAATGTACCGGCTGGATAACCGAAGCTTTCCGCTTTATCCACTGCAGCCACCTTCACCACTTCCACCGTTTGATCCAGGGTAACAGCATCATCGACTTCCAGACCCAGGTTTAATGGCTTTTGCACAAGAGAAGCTTTTTCGGAGTTTACCTTTGGTGTAGCAAAACGCGTAAGGCCATTTTCGCCCACCAAGATGAATTTGGTCACACGATATGCGCCGTCTTCCAGTTCAATTTTCTCGGTGATGTACTTGCTGCTGAAACTGACCGCAAGTTTTTTATTGCTGACCACCTCTGCATTATTCTCGTCCTCAATAGAAACGACCGCATAGATCGGGGCATTTGCCGGCTGATCGTCGGCTGGTAAACTGTTGATCGCAAATCTGATCGTGTTCGGTCCTGCCGGCTTGGGCTCCGGTTTGATCACGTCATCTTTACATCCCGTAAAAATGATCAACAAAGCCATACTGATAATAAATCCTGTCTTTTTCATAATATTTAATTTGACGTCACAAAACTATTTACAATTGGTACTGCCGGCAATCACATAAACTGGTGTATATGGTATCATTCCCTGCCAGCCTAATCACATCAATATGTGATAAACAAAGGGCAACTTTCGTTGCCCTGGTTTTAATTCAACCTTTCTGCCTTATATCCTGCCTGATCTATCGCTGCAATTACTTTCTCCGCTGTTATACCCTTTTCTGATGTTATTGTCAATATCTTATCTGGCACAGCTGTATCCACTTCCCAATTGCGCTCTCCGGCCACTTCATTTAAAGCCGGGGTAACATTGGCCACACAACCTGAACACTTGATCGTTGTTTTGAATTTCATTGTTTCCATATCATGTATTTTATACTTCAAAGTTCAGCCTATCCAGAGGTTCAATTGTTATACATTAAGCAGGTTGATGTATAAGATTTTTAGCCTTCAATTGTGAGGGATTGATCCCGGTCAGGTTTTTAAATTGTTTAGAAAGATGGGCTACAGAACTGAACCCAAGCATAAAGGAGATATCCGTTAAACTGACCTGGGAATAGATCAACATCTCCTTTACTTTTTCCACCCTCTGCTGAAGAATGTATTTTTCGAGTGTTATGCCTTCAACTTGCGAAAACGTGGCGCTGATCTGATCATAATTCAACTCCAGGCGTTGCACCAAGAGATCTGAGAACCGGAACTGGTAAGGGAAATCATACTCTCCGGAATATACTTCCGCCACGAGTTCTTTGGTTAGTCTGACCAGTTGTTGTTGCTTATCCTTTACCAGGCTGAACCCCAACGAATTCAGCTTGGTTTCAATGACTGATTCGTCAGGACCTTCATGACTACTGAGGATGACTTCACCCAGTTTAACTTCCTGTACCACCACGTCCAGGCTCTCCATCGCCTGGCGTACAAAGTTCATGCACCGGTCACAAACCATCCCTTTGATAAATAATTTCCGCTGTTGCATAATGTTCAATTAC
>DATGXN010000033.1:0-12469 GCA_035298945.1 Chitinophagaceae bacterium
AAGGTTCTCAATGAGGATATGAGGATTGGACCCTGGCTTCAAAAAGAGATTTGAAGAGGAATATAAAGTTACTCAGCGTACAGCTTTACGCAACTGGTGGCAGGTTTAATTCGACAGGATGACCTTTTCCTCCGACGAACAGAACTACTTCAAGGTAATATTCAAAAGTTCCTCCTGGAATTGCATGAATACATCTTTCAATTCACTATCGGCATCGGTTCCATAATTCACGCAGAATGCATGCGTCACTTCCTTGTTTGGGAAGTAAAACAGGTTTGCAGAATACCCCACATCCCGGCCTGAATGGCCCAATCCTGCATTGATACCTCTTTCAATGAATTTCATCATGATACCATAGCCGTATCGGTTAGGTGGATCGGGTTTGCCATAGGTATTCATTATCTCGAGGGATTTCGCTGAGATCAGGTCCTTCTTCAATAAGAGATGATCAATGAAAGTGAACATATCTAATACGTTTGAAAATACACCTCCATAGCCATTGCCACTTCCGGTAATGAGATTGGATACATTGACAATGGTATTGTTGCCATACAGATCATAATATCCCTGTACCACATAGGGTGGCAATTCATCGTGGGGCTGATAATAGGTATCGTTCATCCCCAGCGGGGTAAAAATTTTCTGCCGCAGAAGATCAGCATGTTTTTTTCCTGTTGCATATTCGATCACCATGGCAACAAGGGTGGTATTGGTATTTGAGTAGATAGCCGTATCGCCGGGGGAGAAGATCGGGTCTTTATCATAAATGAATTCGAGCAGTTCTTCGGCCTTCCATTGTTTGTTGGGATTATTCAAAACGGCGAGATAGAATTTATTCTCTTCGATCACATCAGGTACACCTGTTTCATGCTTCATACACTGGCCCAGGGTGATCTTGTTCCCGTTGGGTATGTGATCCGTTATCCTGGAAGGGATCCACTTGGTGATGGGTTGATTCAAAGAAAGATAACCAAGCCCGGAGTTGACAGAATCTTCGATGAGTTTAAATACCAGGGTGCCCACCATCAGTTTGGTGATACTGGCGATCTTGCTCACGTGCCCTGGCAGGTAGGGCACTTTCTTGCTGATATCTGCCATACCAGTAGATCCTACCCAGGTTCCGTTCTTGTCATGTACAAGCAAAGAGATCCCCGGCAATCCTTTCTGCCTGTATTTTTCCAGCAGCTCCCTGAATTGTGTATTCATAGGATGTTTACTGCTGGAGTCTGTCCAGGGAATAGCAGGAGGCGTGTTTTCTGTATGGGGAATGGCCGGTTTTTTACAGGCGAAGAAAACCACCAGCGGAATGATATAGAGGAGTCGATGTTTCATGGTGTTATTTCTTGATGGGTATGGAAACGCCGATGGCGATCTGGTTATAAGGAAGAACGGGCACATAATCATCGTTGAATGGCAACTGTACCCTGGCCTGGTATTGTAAGAACAGGCGGAGACTATCCGTCTTGTTCATTTTGATATGGTAACCTGCCCCAAGGGTAACTGCAGCCATGATCTGCGGTCTTCCAATGCCTTTGGCATTCACATATTCTCCGTTCTCGAGTTTCAATACATCAGTGGTGGCTATAGAATGGAAATAACCAGCTCCCAATGCCGCGTCCATACTGAAACGATGGTTGAACATATAACGATAGCCTCCATTAAAATAAATGGGAATACCGTGCTGAACAAACTGGTGGTAGAAATAGCCCAGTTTCAATTCGCCGAACCATTCATGATGCTTTTTTCTGCCCCAGGTTTTTCCGTAGCCCAGTTCAAATCCGGGATGCAAGGGGTTTTCTACATAACCGGCCAGGTATTGGAAGGGATAGGAAGAGGCGTTATTGGTGAGTGCGAATGAAAGGTGGTATTTCTTCTGGGCCTGTGAGGTGATACAGAGCAGGATCAATCCCAAGGATATAAGGTATTTCATTTGCAATGATTACTACATAAATGTATGAAACTATCCATTGGTCCAACTTCCCTTTTAGTGGTACCTGTACTTCAGAATAGAAAGCTTTTTCAGGCTAGCAAGGAATCAGTAAGTTTAGGAAACAAATGAATTTATGAAGAGAAGGAGTTTCATCATCTCATCCGGTATACTGACGGCTGGAACCTTTGCATCAAGAGCCAGGGCGATAGCGGGGCCTTTTCTACCAGGGGAGATCATTCATAATATTCCGGTAGATAAGAAACTTGATCCCCGCTGGGTGAGATCATTATCAAAAAGAGGCGCAGTAACGCGGTATTTCAAATCGAAAAATGAATTGAAATACATTGGCATGCCGGTAGGAGGGATCTGTACGGGTACATTATATCTTGGAGGTGATGGTAGACTCTGGCTTTGGGATATATTCAATGCGAACCAGGAAGGCGTTGATCCGAAAACCATTGAATGGCAATCGGAACTTCATGTAGGGAAAAAAGTGCGACCCAGGGATGGCTCAGCCTATGTGCAGCCTGCAAAAGATATCAGGCCCGTTGAACAGGGATTCGCATTCAGGATCAGATCGAATGGCAGAACCCTGATCAAAAAAATGGAAGCCTCAGATTGGGATGAGATCATCTTCGAAGCTACCTATCCAATGGCCAGGGTTCATTATGTAGATAAGAGCCTCAAGCTGGATCTTTACGCAGATATATATTCTCCTTTTATTCCGCTGGACGATAAGAATTCAGGACTGCCAGCTGCTGTGTATTCGTTCAGCATGGCAAACCGCTCAAATACTGAGATCGGCGTTGATATTCTGGGATGGCTTGAAAACAAGACTTCGATCAGGCTGGGCAAAGAGAATGATCTTCATGTCAACCGTGTAAGCGGTCATTCAGTGGAATGCAGTACCAGGGCTAATAATGATCCGGAGCAACAGAATGCTGCGGATTTTGGAACCATGGCCATAGCCCCTGTTGGCGCTAATGCCGCTTTGATCACGGACTTCAGTTTACCTGTAACGGATCAATCATTTGATAGGAAGTTCAACCAGGATATTGAGAAAAAATTCGCAGAGCAATTGATCGCTGCAGTGGTGAGCAGTAATCAAATTCAACCTTCCACAACGGTCACTGCTGATTTCGTGTATACATGGCATTTCCCCAATCTCAGGTTGCATAAAGCGATACAGGATAAAGGGCGATACTATAATAACTGGTTTAAATCTGCATCAGCAGTAGCAGGTTATGTGGTTGCAAATTTCCCGATGCTTTCATCACAAACCAGGTTATGGAAAAATACCTGGTACAATTCAACCTTACCCTGGTGGTTGCTGGAAAGAAGTTTAGTGAATATCTCAACCCTTTCCACAACTACGGCCCACAGGTTTGAATCAGGGCGTTTTTATGCATGGGAAGGCGTGGGATGTTGCGAAGGTACCTGCATGCATGTATGGCAATATGCACAGGCCATGGGAAGAATTTTTCCAGCTGTAGAAAGAGATACCCGTGAACGTGTTGACCTGGGGTTATCGTTACAGCCGGATGGTATGATGTGGTATCGTGGTGAGGTGGTGAAGGGGCCTGCCATTGACGGCCAGGCAGGAACCATACTCCGCATCTATCGTGAACACCAGATGAGTGCTGACGATAGTTTTCTAAAGAATAATTGGGGCAAGATCAAGCTGGCGACCCAGTGGGTGATTAACCAGGACCGCAATAAAGATGGGATGGAAGATACTCCTGTCGAGAACACGCTTGATGCAGTATGGGATGGCGAGATCGCCTGGTTGGTTGGCCTTTGCATAGCTGCAGTTAAAGCCGGAGAACTGATGGCTGTTGAAATGAATGACATAGAATTTGCAAAGTCCTGCGCGGAATATGTCCGGAAGGGAAAGCTGAATATGGAAGAAAAACTTTTTAACGGTGAGTATTTCATACACAAGCCTGATGCAGAAAAAGGGAGGGCTAAACTGGGATCTTACAATACCTGCCATATCGACCAGGTATATGGTCAGAGCTGGGCTCACCAGGTAGGAATAGGGAGGGTGATCGATAAGGAGAAAACTCTATCAGCCCTAAAAGCACTTTGGAAATATAATTTTACACCAGATGTGGGCCCTTATATAAAAGACCGACCCGGAGGAAGGCCTTATGCGTTGCCGGGTGAGGGCGGTTTGGTAATGAACACCAATCCTGCGAATGAGCCCAGGCCATATGGCGAGAATGTGACCTGGCAGTTGGGATATTTCCATGAATGTATGAGCGGTTTTGAACACCAGGTGGCCGCGCATATGATGGCGGAAGGAATGATCGATGAATCACTGGTGATCACCAGGATGATCCACGATCGTTATCATGCGGCTAAAAGGAATCCTTTCAATGAGATCGAGTGCAGTGATCACTATGCCAGGGCCATGGCCAGTTATGGCACGTTTATTTCTGCATGCGGATATGAATATCACGGACCCAAAGGGTATATGGCTTTTGCACCGAAACTGGGAGCGGAAAAATTCAGGGCCCCATTTGTATCAGCGTCCGGTTGGGGTACCTATTCTCAGGAGAAGAAGGGCCAACGGTTCACTGCTGAATTGCATCTGGCATATGGGCAACTTACCCTGAGCAGTTTTTCATTTGAATGCCCTGTCAAGGTCCAAGCCATTTCGGTAAAGCTGGCCGACCAGAAAATTGATACAAGTTTTACACAGGAGGCGGCCAGGGTGGTGTTGAAATTCGAAAAAAATCTTAACATTACTGAAGATCAAAAACTCGTTATTTCACTTTGATATGTTTGTTGAAAAAAATAAGATAGTAGCCATTAATTATGTGATGAAAGATGAGGAGGGCAACCTGATCATCGGCAATGAAGGCTATGATCCGGAAGAATACTTACATGGTGCGGGAAATATTCTGCCCCGGCTGGAACATGCATTGACCGGTCTGAAGCAGGATGATGTGATCGATGTGGTGATTCCTCCGGAAGAAGCCTATGGCCCAAGGGAAGTGAGTTTGTTGCTTGAAGTATCAATAGAAGATGTGGACGATCCCGAATCACTGAAAGAAGGTGAATTCATACAATTATTCGATGGCACCGAAGGGGTTGTTCTTGCCCATAAAGGAACGCATGTAGTGGTGGATGCCAATCACCCACTAGCTGGTAAAACACTTCATTACACCATCCGCATTTCTGCTGTACGCGAAGCTACAGAAGAAGAAATACAGAACGCTGCACCCATACCTGTACAGACCGGAGCCTGCGGTCCTGCTGGCTGCTGTTGATTTGAGTGTGAAAGTTCATCATGTTGAAACTCTATATTCAAACTGATTTCATTTCTCTTTCTCAGGAACTTTCAGGATCTGTTTTATCTTCTTCATATTAGAGTCGGAAAATATCAACGAAATGACCAGCAGCACAAAAAATGTCTGCCGGAAAAACTTCCATCCAAATACTTCTTTTTCGAAGAATATATAGCCCAGGATGTAAGCAATTGCCAGCCAGATGATAAACTTCAGAATGGTATTTTTCATGATCCTTTTAAACGGTTTAATGATCAGATCTTCCAACCTTCGCGGAACCGGGGCAGCAGCAGTTTGTTTGCTTCCTTATCGCCTTTGAATGTTTCTTTTACGGGATCAAATTTCAGAGGCCTTCTGAGTTCATAAGCAATATTTGCCAGGGCGCACACTGAATTGGAACGATGCCCGGTTTCTGCAGGGCAGATAGGTTGAGATCCTTTCCTGCAGGCATTCAGCCAGTCTGCATAATGATCATCAGAAACATAGAGCTTTGTTTCTCCGGGTTGAATAGTGGCAGTTGCAATGTTTGCAGGATTGCTGTCAAAATATTCCCGTGAAATATCGATGGTTCCTTTTTCTCCCACAAAACGCACCCCGAAACCCCGGCCAAAATCAACATGTTTTAACACCACGCCATTGGCATAGATCATTTCGAGTCCTCGTACTGCGGCCGGATCTTTGGGCGGGTTGAATTGCACCGGTCCGCTCTCATCCATACCCAGTCCCCACTGGGCAATGTCGAACATATGGGCACCCCAGTCAGACAGGATTCCGCCAGCGTATTCACGATACTTGCGCCACATTGGAAAGATGTCTTTTTCAACAGGAGGAGAAAGTTCGGAATGGAAGGGGTGGTAGGTGGCGGGGCCGATCCATCCTTCCCAATCCAGATGTGGAGGTTTCACTTCTTCACCCAGGTTACAAGGGATGGCTGGATCGCCAACGTTCACCAATACTTCTTTGATCTTTCCGATATATCCATTGCGCACTAACTCACAAGCAGAACGGAAGTTTTTCCATGATCTTTGCATACTTCCGGTTTGCAACACCACTTTGTTCTTTTTTACTGCATTGACTACGGCCCGCCCTTCTGCTAATGTTCTGGTCAGCGGTTTTTCCAGGTAAATATGTTTTTTGGCTTCTGCTGCTTTGACGGCCTGGTAGGCATGCCAATGGTCAGGCGTAGCGATCACAACGCCATCGATTGACGGGTCTGCAAGAAGTTGCCGGTAATCAGGATATCCTTTAAACCCTCCAGTGGGCGTTTTGTCAGAGGCTTCCGCATATGCTTTTTCTGCCAGGGATTTGAACAGGTTCAGTTTGGTGGCATCTACTTCAGCAGCAGCAATGATGCGCACAGGTTGTTTCTTAAACTGGTTCATGAGTCCCCTGGCCTGTTTACCGCTGCCGATAAAACCCAAACCAAACATGTCGCTGGGCGCGGTATAGCCTTTGCCTAAGACAAACCGGGGCACAATATAAAAAGATGCTGCAGCAAGGGCCGACTGGCGAATAAAACGGCGGCGGGAAGTAGGGTTCATAAAGAGCTAGTTAAGAATTTGTATGTACAATTTAATATTTAACTTGATTGCAAAAGCTTCTTTATTATGGAACGTCGCCGATTTATTGCAAACCTCTCAGCTGCTTTAGTTCTGTTGAACGGGAAAACCCTTTTTGCTGCTGAATATTTGTCTAATGGCAGGAAGAAAAGAGTCATGCGATTTGTGATCGGATCGGACAGTCATTATGGCCAAAAGGAAACACCGTATCGCGAATACCTGCAAACTGCAGTAGATCGGATCACGTTGCAGCATAAGGCGTCCCCATTTGAATTTGCGGTGATCAATGGCGACATTGTGCATGATGATATCAGTTATTTCGGGGAAGCGAAAAAGATACTGGACAGCTTGCCCATGACTTATTATGTTACCCAGGGAAATCATGATAAAGCTAATCCGCAGCAGTGGGAGACGGCCTGGAACCGTCCGCTGAATTATGATATCCGCAAGGGTGAAACGGCCATGTTGTTTGCCAGTACGTCAAATGAGAAAGGAGAGTATCTGCCACCAGACCTTGATTGGCTGGAAGGCAAGTTCCGTGAATATAATACAGTCAAACATATCTTACTCTTCATACATATCCCACCCGTCAAATTCACAGCCAATGCCATTGAGTCGAAGCGGTTCATTGAAATGGTGAAAGCGCAATCCAACCTCCGGGCTGTATTCCATGGTCATGAACATGATAAAGACAGCATCATCTGGCACAATAATATTCCCTACATTTTTGATGGTCATATCGGCGGCAGCTGGGGCGTTCAATATCGTGGTTTCCGCGTGGTAGAGTTGTATAGTGACGGAGCACTTATGACCTATATGATGGATCCGGATAAGAAGATCAATACTGAGTCGATCTGATCCGTTCAATCATAGTTGTTTGTAAAGATCGAACCTATGAGTCTTATCAGTTTTATGCCATATTTATATCAACAGGAATCCTGATTACCGATCTGCCTCCAGTTTCATTTCAAGCATATTTTTAGGCCACTGCAAATAAATGAAAAGCCAGCATGCTGTTGAAATGAGTGCTATCAGAGCTTTAAGTTTTTCCATCATCGCCTTTTCACTCCTCATTAGTTGTGAACGTGGGAGCAAGAACACGATCAATATCAAAGGTGCTGCCCAGGGGACTTCCTATAATATCACCTACCTGGCCGGTGCGTATTCGAACTATAGACAGTCTATCGATTCCATCTTTAAACAGATCGACCTGTCCATGTCCACTTATGTGCCGGGCTCGATCGTTTCAAGGCTAAACCGGAATGATACCACCGTTCTGGTGGATGACCACTTCGCCACCGTTTTTAAGAAATCCATGGAGGTATCGGAAAACACAAAAGGTTTGTTTGATATAACAGTTGCTCCTCTTGTCAATGCCTACGGATTTGGATCCATCAAGAAAGGACCTGTGGATGAAAAACAGGTTGACAGCCTCCTGCATTATATCGGATATACAAAGGTCAGGTTGATGGATAAAAAACTCGTTAAGGAATCTCCGCAAGTGATGCTTGATTTTAACGCGATCGCCCAGGGCTACACCGTGGATGTTCTGGCTTCATTCCTGGAAAGCAAAGGCGTCCATAACTACCTGATAGAACTCGGTGGCGAGATCAGGGCGAAAGGAAATAAGCTCGATGGCAGTCCATGGACCATAGGTATTGAACAACCAGATGAAAGCCCAAATGATGGAATTGCCCTGAATACTACGATCAGCTTGCAGAACAAAGCATTGGCCACCTCGGGGAATTACAAAAAATTCTTTGTGGAGCGAGGGCATAAATACACCCATATCATCAACCCGATCACAGGATTGCCGGCAAAATCTAACCTGCTGAGCGCTACAGTGATTGCTGATGATTGCATGACAGCAGATGCTTATGCAACCGCCTTTATGGTGATGGGGCTGGACAGTGCTAAACAATTCTTATCGGATCATAAAGACCTTGGTTTGGAGATCTTCTTTATATATGACGACAGGGGTAAGTTGAAAACGCAGGTTTCGGAAGATCTGTCCAAATACATCGGTAAGAGTCCGTGACAAAATTTTTTAGTCATCCCACGGGGCATTGTCTGCTGGCAGTGACCTTGGTGGTCATCATACCAAAATTCAAACATCATGACAGCACAAAGACTTTCGGCTGCGCAGAGCAATACATTGGTACTGCTCCGTGTTTTTATCGGCTGGCATTTCCTGTATGAAGGCGTGATCAAAGCATATAACCCATCCTGGACATCGAAAGGTTATTTGCTCAGCGCTTCCATCCTGAAGCCATTTTTTACCTGGCTAGCCAGCGAATCCCTGGTATCTGCCATTGATTTCCTGAATATAGCAGGATTGATCGCTGTAGGGGTGACCCTGCTTCTTGGGATCAAAGTGAAATGGGGTTGTATTGCAGGGATATTACTGCTGGCACTCTACTACCTGGCCCATCCTCCATTCAGCAGTTTGCCACAAGGGCCTGCAGAAGGCAGCTATTGGGTAGTGAACAAAAACCTGATCGAAATGGCAGCATTGCTGGTGATCTACCAGTTCCCGCTGACAAATGTGTTTGGAATTGAAGGTTTGTTCTCAAAACAAAAGGTAAAAACTCAATTAAACTGATCATCATGGCAACGGATAATAATTTCTTCAATAAATGGAACAGGCGTGATATGTTGAAGGCGCTCGGAGGCATACCCATTTTTGGTGCAGTATGGTATGCAGGCGCAAGTGTAACGGGCTCGGCTAAACGAGAAAAACAGTTCCTGCTGGAAACCCTGAATATAAAAGCATCTCCGCCTCCTGCATCAGGACCCATGAGTGGCAAACCACTCCGTATCGGCATCATCGGATTCGGTATCCGGGGAGAGCAGCTTTGTCGCGCTTTAGGTTATGCTACCACGGAATGGCTTGATAACATGCAGAAAGCCCTGGCAGAGAATCCCAAAGACACGAGGCTGTCAGATTTCAAAGCGCAGGAGAACCTGAATCTCCAATTGGCCGGCATCTGTGACATCTTCGATGTGCGCGCGGAGAATGCATTGAAATCATTTAATACGAACGGGAATAAAATAAAAAGGTACCGCACACATAAAGAGATGTTGACCAGTGGGGAGATCGATGCAGTCATCATTGCCACACCTGACCATTGGCATGCACCCATGGCCATGGACGCATTGAACGCAGGCGTTCATGTCTATGTTGAGAAGCCAATGACCCATAATGTATCTGAAACTTATGCACTGAGAGAGGCCGTACGGAATAATCCGAAATCAGTGTTCGCCGTGGGCCACCAGCATCGTCAGACCCAGAGTTTCCTTACCGCGCAGGATGTAATTAAGAAGAATATCCTCGGACATGTTTCATTGGTATCAACCAATACCAACAGGAATGACGATAATGGCGCCTGGCAATACAACATACATGAGCTGGCCAGTCCTAAAACCATCGACTGGGACATGTTCCTTGGCAGCGCCCCCAAAACTGAATTCAACCTGGAACATTTTTTCCGTTGGCGTAAATGGTGGGCCTATGGTTCGGGATTGTCTGGTGATCTTTTAACGCATGATTATGACCGGATCAACTGTATTTTGAAAATGGGTATTCCCAGGTCTGTCAGCACTTCAGGCGGTATTTATACCCACCGGGACGGACGCAATGTTCCTGATGTATTGCAGGTGAATATGGAGTTTCCCGATTTCAGCACCGGAGGCAGCCAGGAGAAAGGGAAGGAAAAGGGAATGACCTTCGTGTATAGTGCCACGTTAGGAAATCAGTTCGACAGGGGAACGGTGTTGATGGGGCACGATGGCAGCATGGAACTGGGTAACCGGATCACGGTGTATGCGGATCCCAGGTCAACCAAATATGCTGAACTGATCAAGGAAGAACGCATAGAAGCCGGAGTACCGATCTATCAATATGACCCCGCAGTCAGTGGCACTGATGCGGTCACTTCCGCTACTGCAAAATATTTCGCCAATAAAGGCCTGCTGTGGACTTACCGCGACGGAAAGCGTATAGACACCACCCACCTTCACCTGCGGGAGTTTCTGAGCTGTATCAGGAACGGTGGTACACCAAGCTGCTCCATCGATCAAGGATTTGACGAGGCGATCTCGGCACATATGGCGGGGCTTTCATACAAATTAGGAAGAAGGATCGAATGGGATCCTGTGGAACAGAAGATCATTACCAAACCTGGTGAGGATCTTGATGCCGTATTGTTATCGAATGCTTAGCGACACCAATTGGTGTGCTGGCCGGTTAGTGTGTTAGCCGAAGAGTGCAAAAGATAAGCGGGAAAGAGGGGCAATCTCTTTCAGACTTATCTATTGCATTCCCCAGCAAACTTGCTAACCGGCCAGCATACTAAAAAAAATAGGCCGTCTCAATTAATTTTGAGACAGCCTATTTGTGACCCTGTCAGGATTCAAACCTGAAACCTTTTGATCCGTAGTCAATCACTGTAGGATCAAGGCTTTTCAGGAATAGTATAAGTCTTGCTGTAACTGTTTTCCCTGGACGTGGTGTAACAATGCTGAAACACCTTTGGCGGTTAACAACGTAAAGGTAAAATTTACAAGCAAGCAAAGGGCTTAAGACCTACGCTTAATCTTTAATTGAAGATTCAGAGTAAATTCTGAAAGTTTATTTTGGAGACAACATAAGCAGTTATTATTTTTGCGCCCTTAAATCTTAACCCTTGAGAAGTATTATCCTACTTATTATTTCAGGTATTATCCTGACCATCTTCAGTTGCAGTAAAGACAGTAATGACCCTTCTAACACAGAAGTTTATAAATACCCTAAAGTTACTGATAACAAGTATTATTTTACCTACACTACAAGTGGAGTGACGCAGGGCTATGGATTTAATAAGACCCCTTCGGATTTTGGAATAAGTAGCTATATTGGTAATGAAGTGACTTCATATACTAACGTAAATAATATTGTTTACGGAGGAGGCCAAATGGTGGGTAGTGTAATAGATAAATCCTTCCTTTTCAAAGCGTCAAAATCCTGCGGTAGCCCAGGACAAACCAGGTGCTTTTTTGCTATAATGACGAAAGTTAATGTTTCTGTTGGTACAGTAAACACCATTACTGGCGGTAGCTACCTTGACATTTCTGAACAGGGGGGAGATGAGTTTACTTACAGTGCAGGTGCGCCGGCGGGAGGATCTCTTAATAATCCCCAAGACTTCAATATTACCATTACTGAGGTTGGCAGCCAGGGAGATGTCATATCCGGAACATTCTCTGGAACAATGTTCAAATTTTCTAAAGGTGGAGTTAATTTTCTAGGAGAGGTATTTGTTACTGGCTCCTTCTCAGCCCAAAGGGAACGTTAAAAGTATCGTGCAAAACCTTTCAGCGATAACCTGATAAGTTGATCCTTAGCTTGGTTGATTTTTCTTGATGTTAGCAAGTACATCTTTTACTACAGATGTCCTGGAGTAGTTAGTAAGCTTTCTGCTATAGGTTTCAGTAGTCTTCACTGAAGTATGTCCTAAACTTTTCTGTACCTCATAGATGTTGCCATCAGTGGCTTTCAGAGCCATGTCCGTCCAGGTATGACGGGCAACATGGGTAGAAAGTTTCTTGAATATGCCACAGTATTTTGCAAGCTCCTTCAAGTACTTGTTGACAACAGTAACATGAATATTTATCCGGGCCTCGTCCACTACTTCTTCCCCGTTAAGGTA
>DATGXN010000034.1:0-5505 GCA_035298945.1 Chitinophagaceae bacterium
TGTAGATAAAGTGGACGCAAAAAAAGCAGTGCAGGAAATAGCAGCAGCATATACTGAAAAAAATAATATCTCACTGACCCAGAAACAATGGCGTAAACTGGACAGATATGCTGCCAAAATGGAAAAAAAACAGCAGCAAAAAGCGGAGGTGGAATGGGGTCCCAAAAATAACCTCGAGATCTTCTTGCTGGCGGCAGCGGGCGTAGGCCTGGTAGTGGGATTTTTCAGCAGCTTTGGCTGGTTCATCTTCCTGGTGGCCGCACTTGTCTACCTTTACCTCAAATTGCTGAAAAATTGACAATTTGGCTTGTTATGCCCCGTTGGCAAGCCTTTTGACAGTTATGGGGCAACAGAAAATCTACTATAATGGGAGAAAAAGAGGCGAAATCTGGAAACATGGAGGCAGAACAGCCTGAAGAAATGTCCATGGGCATAAATACGGATGACTCTATTCCTGGATCTGAGGGATTGAATGAAATGGGGTCGGACGAAGAGATCGAGAAACTTGAATTGGCGTTGCAGGACCAAAAAGAGAAATATCTCAGGCTTTACGCGGAATTTGACAATTACAAACGCCGTACCGCCAAAGAAAGGGTTGAACAGATCCAGACTGCGGGAAAAGAAGTGATCCAGGGCCTCCTTGAGGTAATGGACGATATGGACAGGGCCGAAAAGCAGATCTCTAATTCAGAAGACATCAACCTGGTCAAGGAAGGTGTACTGCTCGTGTTCCATAAACTCAGGAGTTCACTGCAGTCGAAAGGACTTAAGGAAATGGTGAGCATCGGGAAATCTTTTGACCCGGACATCCATGAAGCGATCACCGAGATATCTTCGCCCGGTAATGAAGGAAAAGTCATTGACCAGGTAGAGAAAGGATATTATTTGAACGACAAGATCATTCGTTTTGCAAAAGTGGTAGTTGGTAAATAAGTTATCGGAAGGTATCTATGGCGAAAAGAGATTATTACGAAATATTGGGTGTAGGTAAAACGGCCACGGCCGATGAGATCAAAAAAGCTTATCGGAAAGTGGCTATGCAATATCACCCCGACAGGAATCCGGGCGACAAAGCGTCTGAAGAGAAATTCAAAGAAGCAGCAGAAGCCTATGAAGTACTGAGCGATCAGGACAAGCGCGCCCAGTACGACCGTTTTGGTCATGCAGGTGTAGCCGGCAATGCAAGAGGTGGATATGGTGGCGGCAACATGAATATGGACGATATCTTCAGCCAGTTCGGTGATATTTTCGGCGAAGATATTTTTGAGAACTTTTTCGGAGGCCAGGGCCGGGGAAGAGGTCAGGGTGGAAGACCAAGAGGCACCCGTGGATCCAACCTCAGGATCAAGATCAAACTGACCTACGAAGAGATCGCAAAAGGTGCTACCAAAACAGTTAAAGTAAAAAAATATATTACCTGTACTACCTGCAATGGTAATGGTGCAAAAGATAAGAATTCAGTTCAAACCTGCGGCACCTGCGGTGGCAGTGGCCAGGTTAGAAAAGTGACCAATACATTCCTTGGACAGATGCAAACCGTGACCACCTGCCCCACATGTAGCGGTGAAGGCACAACGGTCACGCATAAATGCGGAACATGTAAAGGCGAAGGAAGGGTGTATGGGGAAGAAACAGTTACGCTTGATATCCCTGCCGGTGTACAGGAAGGCATGCAGCTGAACCTGGGCGGAAAAGGAAATGCCGGCGAAAGAGGTGGTTCTTCGGGTGACCTTATCATCCTTATTGAAGAAGAACCTAATGAATATCTCCAGCGGGATGGCTTGAATGTGGTTTATGATCTGCACATCTCAATACCTGATGCGGTATTCGGAACCAATATTGAAGTCCCTACAATTGATGGCAAAGCCAAGATCAAAATCCCCGCGGGTACCCAGAGCGGTAAGATCTTCCGTTTGAAAGGAAAAGGATTTCCATCGATCAATAATAATTACGAGAAAGGCGATCAGCTTATTCATGTAAATGTATGGACACCGCAGCACCTGAACGCTGAAGAAAAAGCAATCATGGAAAAACTGCAGTCGTCGCCAAACTTCGTGCCTAAACCTGAAAAGAACGAAAAGAGTTTCTTTGATAAGGTGAAGGAAATGTTTGGATGATCAGAATATCTTCTTTTTTGCCGGAGCATATAATTTCTGGGCTTTGAGCACCAGGTCAAGGAATTCTTTCTGCAATGGATCTGCAGGATCAATAGCATCCTGCGCCAGCGTAACGAGATCGGACCAGCTGGACTTCTTTACATATTCGGATCTCCGGAGCAAGGCCCCAAACAAAGTTACTGATGCCGCAAACCGTATGAATGGCCTGGCCTCTTTAAGTTCAAGAAAATTATATGGGCTTTTGAATACCGCATACCTGTTTTCCTTCTTACCGGGCAGTTTATAATGTATGGATGTGGTGGCAATGCTTTTGTCCATGATGCCCGACTCCATAGCGGCAAGATTTTCCGTGGTTGGCACCAGTTCAAATATAGCGATCACCGAATGGCCTGAACCCAACTCACCTCCCTCCAGTATACTTGAAGTATCCGCCAGTGCATCTTTCTTATTATCAAAACCGATCAGGCGGTACGATTTCACCAGTTGGGGATTGAAACTGACATTCATATACACATCATCGGCAGCCGCATACAATGTTTGTGTGAACTCTTTCACCAGCACCTTCTCCCCCTCCTGTTCATTATCCAGGTAAGCAAAATTGCCGTTACCCTTATGGGCCAGTACTTCGATCTTTGAATCTTTATAATTACCCATTCCCACGCCAAGGCAGGTAAGATAAATACCGGTCTGCTTCATCCTCGTGATCAGCTCTTCAAGTTGCTTTTCACTATTCTGCCCCACATTGAAATCACCATCAGTGGCTAATATGACCCGGTTATTACCTCCTTTTATGAATTGACGTTGCGCCAGTTTATAAGCCTGGAGAATTCCGGCTTCGCCAGGTGTTGTTCCCCCCGGCGAAAGTTCTTCTATCGCTTCAAATATCTTTTTTTTATTTTCTCCGCTGGTAGGCTGAAGCATAACACCCACAACAGATCCATACACCACAATGGAAACAGTATCTGTTGCGCGGAGATTTTCCACCAGTTTACGGAACGATGATTTCAGCAAAGGAAGCCTGTTGGGCATATCCATGGATCCCGATACATCTATAAGAAAAACAAGATTGCTCGGTGGAACTTCTTCCATGTTGAGCTTCTTTGTATTGAACTGCAGGTACAATAACTGGTTCCCCTGGTTCCATGGACAGGAAGTCAATGATGATTCCACAAAGAACATACTGTCTTTGGGGGGCTCGATATAATTAAAATTGAAATAATTCAGCATCTCCTCGATCCGCACACCGTCAGGCGGTATCTCACTGTTAAGATTGATGAATCGCCTTACATTACTGTACGATGCACGGTCAACATTCACTACAAGGCTGGAATTAGGATATTTTTCTGTTTCAATAAAACTGTTTTCCGCAACCGCGTTGTAGGTTTCTTCGCCAGCTGCCAGCCTGCGCCTTTCCTGGCTCACAAAATTGCCCGACATGGAAATGAGATGATGCTCCTGCATACTGGCAGTATAGGGCTGCATCTTCATCAGTGCTGAAACATATTTGTTGGCATTGACTGCGATAGTCAGCTTTTCATAACCTTCAAGTATAAATGTGAGACTGTCGTTGACTTTTGAATTGAGAATGCCGAACGAACCACCTACCCCTGAGGAATAAGGGAGACCTGTGGAGTGCAGAATGATCTTTACATTCTGCAAACCATTATTCTTCTCATCTTTTACTTCGCCCCTGATATAATACTGGGCATGCACAGAGGCCGTAAGGAGGAAGAACACTGCAATCAGAGTATGTGTCCTTATAAGTTTCAAAGGTTCTGAATTAGACCAACTGGTAGATCGCGGGAAGATTACGTCCAAGGCCATCATAGTCCAGGCCGTATCCAACAACGAACTTTTCAGGGATCGTGAATCCAAGATAGTCAATGTTGACCGGATAAATCATACTTTCCGGCTTGTGCAATAATGCACATATTTTCAAGGACTTGGGTTGCTGGTGTTCGAGCTGTGGCAAAAAAGCATGCATTGTTCTTCCCGTATCAATGATGTCTTCAATGATAACAACATCTCTTTCATGCAATTCAACATCCAGTCCAATGGAAGTAATAACATTCCCCGTTGATCGGGTGCCTTTATAGGAAGCCAGTTTTATGAATACAATTTCAGCAGGTATTGAAATATTCTTGAACAGATCAGAAGCGAACATGAAAGACCCACTGAGAATGGCGATGAAAAGGGGTTGCTTGTTCTTATAGTCCCTTTCAATATCCGATGCCAGTCTTTTTACGCAGAGATCGATCTCTTCAGCACTGATATATGGCTTGAACTGTTTGTCGTGTACCTGGTAAATTTCCATGTTCCTCTTTATTGCACGTAGGCAAGTTTTGGCCTTAGCGGACTGGATTTCTGCAGGTAAAGTTTTTCACCAGGTGCAGGGATCATATCAGGACTGAGGTGATTATAATCCAACAGGCTCTCAAGCCTGATTCCAACTTTCTGGCTTACAGTATAGAGATCATCAAATTCTTCCACCACATAAAATTCTTTTTCACCCTGCTTGCGTTTGCGTTGCAGAAATATAAGCTGGTCTTCTTCCAATGCTGTGAAATTGGTTTCCATATCATTGAAATCGAGCACCCATTGCGGATTCAGGATATACTTGTCAGCCAGGCTTTTGATCGATGTCCCCGCTTTTGCATAAACCACCCTGGTTCCGTTAATACGGAACTCCCCGGAAGGATAATTGACTTTTTTCTTCTCTGCACCCATGGAACTATTCACCGCCTTAACACTGGTGGTTGCAGGCTCAGATGTGCTGGAAGCAATGGATTCCTGCGCCTTTCTTCCCAGTGCAATCAGCGTGTAGTCGTTGAGGTTATATTGTTCGATATACTTGATCAGTATCTGGGGATATTTGGGGTTGGTGGCATAACCAGCAGACTTAAGTCCATAAGCCCAGCCTTTATAATCTGTGGGATCCAGCCTGAACAAAGAAGCATAACGCTCCGTATTCCTGAGATAATCCGAATGGTCTTTGTATGAATCTTCTGCAGAAGAGTATTTCCGGAAGCACTCACCCCTTTCGTCGTCGTCGTGGTAAACTTTTTCACCCGTCCACCAGGACTTACATTTTATACCGAAGTGATTATTGGATCTCATCACCAGGTCACTTTTTCCTGCTTCAGTTTCGAGTATTCCCTGGGCCAGTTTGATTGAAGCCGGAACACCTGTACGCTGCATTTCTGCAATAGCAAGCTCACGATAGGTATCAATGTACTCATTGATCACATCTGTATTTGATTGGGCGAACGCCTGCACAGTCAAAAACAGGGCGAACAGGAGAAAATTCATTCTACACTTCATGAGGTCATTTTTTTCGGATAAGCATCAGGCCGTCTCTCAGAGTCAGCAATACTGATTCTATTCTATT
>DATGXN010000035.1:0-13381 GCA_035298945.1 Chitinophagaceae bacterium
TATCAAAATAGCAATAAGGCCACCCGGCATCGTCGCCTTTTTTCAGCCTGAACATTTCTTCTGCAGGATTCTCCGCACCTTCTTTTTGGGAGAAGAGGCTGGGATAGAATTGATAAAGCATATCCCGTCCATGCTGCATCACGTACAGATCATTGACTTCATTATTCCAGTCCAGGCCCACCACATTTCTCAACCCGGTTGCATAGCGAATTCCTTCACCGTAGGACTGATCTGTTTTATCGATCCTGAACTGCCAGATACCACCGGCACTGTCCAGAATAGGACATGGCATTCTTCCCGGAGATCCCTGTGTTCTGTCGCGCTCCTGGCAAACGTTGGAAGGTGCCCCGATGTTCACATAGATATTTCCTTTATTATCCAGCGTGATAGATTTCGATTCATGCTGTCTTTTATTGATCAACCCGGTGACAATACGTTGCGGTTCACCCAGCTCGTTTCCGTTGATCTTGTACCGGTAAATATCCTGATTGGAAGAAGCATACAGATAGCCATCTTTAACCGCTACGCCCGTACCGATATAATCACCGAAGCCTGTAGCGGATTCTGCCACACCATCCTTATCAGCGTCTACCAGCTTGTAGATCCCCTTACCATCTTTCAGCTTTTCCAGTTTCACATACACGTCACCGTTAGGCGCTACGGAAATATGCCTGGCTCTGCCCAGGTTATCCTGGAATACGGTGGCTGAAAAGCCGGCCGGTAATGTGAGATTTGCTGATTTGGTGGTATCACCGCCGGCAAAAAGTGAAACAGGGATCAGAAAAAACAATAAACCTGCGATTACAGGGATGCTACTTCTCATATTTTTTAATTGGAGGGTAAATTTAAGATTTTTCGTATTCAGCAATGGCTTTAAGCAGCACCAGGTTCTCCCTTGGGGTTCCCACAGTGATCCTCAGGCTTTCATCACAGAGTTTCACACTACTCCTGTCTCTTACCACAATTCCTTTTCCTATCAGGTATCTATACAAACCTTTTGCATCAATTGTTTTTACCAACAGAAAATTTGCATCTGAGGGATACACTTCAACCACCTGGGGCAGTTGCACAAGTTCTTCAGCCAGTTTTTTTCTTTCTTCAACCAGGATCCGGATCATTTCATTCACCTCATCCACTTTGTCTAATGCCTGCAGCACCAGCTCCTGCGCAGCCTGGCTGATATTGTAAGGCGGCTTGATCCTGTTCAGCACTTCTACGATCTCCCTGCTTGCAAAAGCCATACCTATCCTAAGTGCCGCCAGTCCCCAGGCCTTGCTCATGGTTTGTAATACCACCAGGTTGGGATAGTCGGGTAGTTCAGGAATGAACGACCTCTGCCGGGAAAAATTGATATAGGCTTCGTCAATCACTACAAGGCCGTCAAAATTATTCAGGATCATTTCCACGTCTTCCCTGTTCAATGAATTCCCTGTAGGATTATTGGGAGAACATAACCAGATGATCCTGGTATGCGGGTCGATCGCCTCTTCCATCGCTTCCAGATCCAACTGGAATGCAGGTGTAAGGGGAACTTTTTTCAGTTTAATGTTGTTAATGTTCGCACTGACCTCATACATCCCATAGGTGGGAGGACAGATCACCACATTATCAATCCCGGGTTCACAAAAAGCGCGATAAAGCAGATCGATGGCCTCATCACTGCCGTTACCCAGGAAGATCTGTTCGGGAGCAATCCCTTTGATCATGGATAATTTTTTCTTCACCTCCCATTGCAGGGGATCGGGATAACGGTTGTACCATTTGATCAGCGGGGATCCAAGACTGTTCTCGTTGGCATCAAGATAAATGCTGGCCTCCCCTTTGAATTCATCTCTTGCTGATGAATAAGGGACCAGGTTGCGGATGTTGGGGCGAATGATCGCGTTAAGATCGAAACTCATCGTAAATCAATTCTATTTTAATCTTTGTCTTACTGCTTCTGCATGGGCCTGCAGCCCTTCATGTTCTGCCATGGTGATCACTGTTTGTGAGATCAGTTCAAGCCCTGCCCGGGTCAATTCCTGGAACGTGATCTTTTTCACAAAACTATCTACACTTACGCCACTGTATGCGCGTGCATACCCGTGTGTTGGCAACGTATGGTTGGTACCGCTGGCATAGTCTCCAACTGATTCCGGTGAATAGTTCCCCAGGAACACAGAACCGGCATTGACTACTTGTTCTGCCAGCTTATTATGATCAACGCAGGAGATGATCAGGTGTTCCGGTGCATAGGCATTCACCAGCACCATGGCTTCGTCCATATTGTTGAGGACTATCGCAGAACTGTTCTTCAGTGCTTTCTCTGCTATGGTTTGCCGGGGAAGTTTACTAAGCTGCTCATTGAGTTTTTTCAGCACATTGTGTACCAGTGACTCGGATGTAGTTACCAGCAATACCTGCGAATCTGCACCATGCTCTGCCTGTGATAAGAGATCTGCAGCAATGAATGCAGGCTCAGCGGACGCATCTGCCAATACACATACTTCACTTGGACCCGCCGGCATGTCGATGGCCACCCCATCCTGCTGAACCATCTGTTTGGCCAGTGTCACATACTGATTCCCTGGACCGAATATCTTATCCATTTTTGGAATACTGGCAGTACCATAAGCCATGGCGCCTATGGCCTGAACACCTCCGGCTTTGAATATTTTTTTGATGCCCACTGCATCAGCAGCAAAAATTATTGCTGGATGCAACGAACCATCGGCAGAAGGCGGTGAACAGAGAATAATATTTTTGCAACCTGCAATCACAGCAGGAATACCGAGCATCAGGATAGTGGAAAACAAAGGAGCAGATCCTCCGGGAATATAAAGGCCCACATTTTCAATGGCCACTGCTTTTCGTCTGCAGATGATACCTGGCATGGTCTCAACTTCCTCACCACCCTGTATCTGAAGGGAATGAAATTTCCTGATATTATCTGCTGCCTGCAGGATCGCTTTTTTCAATTGTGGATCAAGTACGGACTTAGCCTGCCTGATCTCTTTGGCACTGACTTCAAGTTTACGAAGCCTCACATGATCAAACTCAGCAGTATATTTTCTAACTGCAGTATCACCTTTGGATTTTACTGCTTTCAGAATACGGCTGACAGGACGCTCTATCTGCGAAGTATCATTGGCTGGCCTTTTCAATAGTTCCGGCCACTCGTTCCTGTCAGGATATAGTACGATCTGCATGATGAATAATTAAATGATCATTTTTTCAATAGGTACCACCAGGATCCCCTGGGCGCCAGCCTGTTTCAACTGCTCTATGATATCCCAGAATGTATCTTCACTGAGCACACTGTGAACACTGCTCCAGCCTGATTCTGCAAGAGGAAGGATCGTAGGGCTTTTCATGCCGGGCAGCAGGGAAATGATCTCCTCCAGTTTGTTATTTGGAGCATTCAGAAGAATGTATTTATTCCGTTTGGATTTTTTGACCGCCCTGATCCTGAACAGAAGTCTTTCCAGGATGGCGAGCTTGCCGGCACTGAGATCGTGATTTCTGACCAGCACGGCCTGTGAAGACAAAATGGTTTCCACTTCTTTCAATCCATTCATGAATAAAGTACCCCCACTGCTGACCAGGTCGCAGACAGCATCTGCAAGGCCAATGCCCGGTGCTATCTCTACCGAGCCACTGATCTCATGGATCTCCGCAGTTACCTGATGATCTGCCAGGTACCTGGATACGATGCCCGGATAACTGGTTGCGATCTTTTTACCTGACAGGGAATCAATACCTGTATACTCCAGGTTCCGGGGAACGGCCACCGACAAGCGGCACTTGCCGAAGCCCAGATTTTCAACAATATCTACCGACTTGTTTTTTTCCAGCAAGACATTTTCGCCAACGATCCCGATATCAGCAACAGCATCCTGGACATATTGCGGTATGTCATCGTCCCTTAAAAAAAACACTTCCAACGGAAAGTTGTCCGATTCGGTCTTCAACCTGTCTTTTACATTTCGCAGATCTATTCCGCACTCCCTGAGCAGGCTCACGGAGTCTTCATACAACCTGCCTGATTTCTGAATAGCGATCCTGAGTTTCATATTTTACTAATAAAAAAAGGCTTACATCTGTAAGCCCTTTAAGTTTTATCGATTATGCATAAAACACCACCGGCTTACCTGCTGGGTAAGATATGATGATGATGTACATGCATGTTACTGTTCATAGCACGAAAATAAGGAAAAATGCAAAATCAAATAATATTTTATGAAATTCGGGGCATGAGACCACTGTTATTGCTTGTTTTGGCTTTTCAGCTATGTATAAACGCTTTCGCACAGAAAATTGAAGATGGGTTATGGAACGCCGGCCGCGCCTTCAGTATGACCTCCATGGACAACGACAGCGTGATACTGCAGAAACAACTCAGCCTGGTTCAGGTCTACCCGGGTTTCTCTGTTGTGAAATCAACCTATGATATCCTGAACCTGCGTAAAGACAGTTTCAGCGCGAAGTTCCACTGGATAGATACCATGTCCACAGAACACCGGTTTTTCCATTCTTTGAACAACCTGTCTTCTGCCGGCATGAAAGTGTTAATGGGTAAAGACACCCTAAGGCCACAGGTGGTTGGAGGTTCACTTGTTTTTGACGCTGTACTTCCACCGGCCAAACTGAGCACCATCACAACCTATCAATTGACCCCGAACAACCAGGGTAAGTTATCAGGTGATGAAACCGTGAAAGAACTGAATGCTTTTATTTTCAGTTTTGACAGGTGGAATAAACAAGGCCCCAGGCAGGTATTTATTAAACTCATGGGCGGCCTAACTCTCACCAATATCAAAGGCATTTATCCGAAAACTGTTACCGGCACTATGCAGCAATTAAAATGGATGCCGGACTCACTTAACAAAACCATGGTAGTGTGGTATGAAGGCCAGGCACCTGATTATAAGTTTGAGAAAAAAGTACTCCCCCAACAGCATTTATTATATGAGGATATCAACAGTTTTGACGTGGCATTTTTTGACGGACCCGGTTTCAAGGCCATTGAAAAAACTGATTTCACCACCAATAGCAGGAGCCTGTTAGGGTCAGTGATCTATTTCATTTTATTCAGCATACCCTGGATCATCCTTATAGGTTTCATCGTCTTCCTGCTTCGAAAACCAAAAAAGAAAACTAATACCTAAATTCAATTCATGAATAAGTTTCTCATTTCCGCATTGGCTTTGGTTTTACTGGCATCGGCAACTTATTTTCCAAAGCCAGCATACAAATTGGTCTGGTCAGATGAGTTCAATTACAAAGGTCTGCCGGATCCCAAAAAATGGAATTACGATGTAGGTGGCGGAGGCTGGGGAAATAACGAATGGCAATTCTATACAAAAGACCGCTTGGAAAATGCCCGTGTGGAAAACGGACATCTTATTATTGAAGCCCGGAAAGAAAAATGGGAGAACCGTGATTATACTTCTGCAAGGCTTGTTACAAAAGGCAAGGCAGACTGGCAATATGGAAAAATAGAAGTCAAAGCCAGGATCCCGGGCGGATTAGGAACATGGCCGGCGATATGGATGCTTGGGTCCACTACTCCCTTGAAATGGCCCGACGATGGTGAGATTGATATCATGGAACATGTTGGTTATAACGAAGGTACCCTCCATGGCTCTGTGCATTGCAAAAAATACTATCATAGCATTGGCACTCAAAAAACTGCAACTATTCCCGTGCCTGACATTACAAAAGCATTTCATATTTACCAGGTGGAATGGGATAAAGATTCAGTGCGGATCGGTATTGACGGAAATAATTATTTCAGGTTCGGCAATGAACGAAGCGGATATGAAGCCTGGCCTTTTGACAATAAAATGCATTTGCTCCTGAATATTGCTGTGGGAGGAAACTGGGGTGGACAAAAAGGTGTTGACTCAACCATTTGGCCCAGGAAGATGGAGATCGATTACGTGAGGGTATATCAAAAAAAATAAATAGCAATGGTTTATCCAATATAGATCTCCCTTTTTATTTACCTTAAAGCATGCAGAGAGCTATTAAGCCAAACAACGAGAGCCGGATATTTACCGTAATAGTTTCTTTAATGGGCCTTAGGGCCCTTTTCTATATGTTCAGCAGGGACCCTGATGTTGCATCAGACCTTGGCGGCCTGATCATCTTTGCGGCATTGATTGAAGTTTTCCATGGATTCCGCCGGTCAAAACCTGACCAGCGGACCATGGCCTGGAAAACCGCGGGCATCAGCCTTTTGATGGGTGTATTCCTGATCAATGCTGATCTGTTCATGGATAGCGCTCTGACTATCCTGGTAGCCGGACTGTTTATTTTTGATGTATTCAATTATTCCAAGCATGCACTGAGGGAATCTGATCTTTCGAAAAAAAGAAAAGACTGGTTAGCTGCCGCCGGAAACCTGGCGGTGCTCATATCCATGATCTTCCTGAGGGAAAGAGGATTGCATATAGCCCTGGCTATTGCTGTGGCACTCAGGATTTTTGGCATTGCTTTTAATATCCTTACTGCAGAAACCGGCAGGCTTGAAGATGTGAGTGAAGATCTGATGGTGAGCATGAAACTCAGTGATAACAAAGAGATCTCTGATCTCGCTCAGGAGATGGAATTAGAAGAATCAGCAAGGGCTGAAATTGATAAATACTGGATCATCACTTTCATTCTTGTCCTGTTCGTTATACACGTGGGCAGAATGGGTCTTGACAGGAGTTTCCTGGGGTTTCTTTCTCCCGGCGTTGCTGTGATCGGCGATATGACTATTGCACTGATCATCAGTTATGCCATTATTGCACCGCTGACCGGTGGATTCCGTTCTGCCAGCGAGTCTGTAGAAAAATCATTGTGGAGATGGGTGCAAGAAGTGCCAAAAGAAAACAGGAGAAAATTTTCACTAAGAGGATTGACAGCTGCTGCCCTTAAAAGAAGATTGAGAACAAGGATCAGGATCAGGAAAGCGGGATATTCATTTCGTACTGCAGTACGGACTGGCCTGAAAGTGGGATTACCCTTGTCAGCACTTCTTGCGGCTATTATGCCGGTATTGGGCATGAGTTGGTATTTCGATACAGAGAACTGGGCATCCGGGGTCTGGGACTCATGGGCAGCCAAAAGGACCGACGAATGGAGATCTTCGATGGCATCAGCCACCAGTAAAACCATTTCTGCAAATTCATTCAGGCTAATGCCGGAGGGGGTCAACGATAAAGATGATTTTTCATTTGTAGTGATCGGTGACCCGGGTGAAGGTGATGCCTCGCAGTTGGTATTGAAAGACATGATCCAGAAAGTTTCTGAAAAACCTGACGTGAAATTTGTGGTGATCTCTTCAGACGTGATCTACCCTTCAGGTGCTATGAAAGATTACGAGCGGAAATTCTATATGCCCATGAAAGGGGTGACCAAGCCCGTGTATGCTATTCCAGGCAATCATGACTGGTACGATGCCCTGGAAGGATTTGCAGCAAATTTCTATGAACCAGATGCTGCCAGGAAAGCAATGCAGGCGAGGATCAACAAGGACCTCCAGATATCGTCCACCTCGAAAGAGAATATTGATGCAATGATCAGCAAGGCTCAATTTTTGCGCGAGGAATACAGGGTACCTACCGGATTTCAACAGGCTCCTTTTTTCCAGGTCAGTAATGGCCAGTTCCTACTGATATGTATAGATACCGGTGTTAAACGGCAGCTTGATTCGCTGGAGTTGTCGTGGGTGAAACAGGTGCTGGAGAAGAACCAGGGTAAATTTGTGATGGCGCTGCTGGGTCATCCTTTTTATGCCATAGGTGAATACCAGGGAAGCATGAATCCGGAATTTCAGAAACTTCATGAATTACTCAGGTCGTATAAAGTGCCCGTTGTAATGGCTGGAGACACCCATGATTTCGAATATTACCTGGAGGCTCCTAAAAACAACGATGGACATACCATGCATCATTTTGTTAATGGTGGTGGAGGTGCATACCTGAGTATTGGCACAGCGATGGCAAAACCCGGAAGTATGCCAACCACGGACTATGCATTTTACCCAAGTCACGATCCGCTGGTAAGAAAAATAGAATCCAACACTTCGTGGTATAAATATCCTGTGTGGTGGTATACCCGCCAATTTGATGGGTGGCCTTTCAGCGCGGAGTGGCTATCGGCTGCTTTTGACTATAATGTTGCGCCATTTTTCCAGAGCTTTATGGAGATCAGGGTGGAACGTTCTGCAAATAAAGTACGATTCATTCCTTACTCGCAACATGGAAGGTTGAAATGGACCGATATTACCAGTACAACCGGGGCACGCACAAAAGGAGCAGGAATGAATGACATGGTAGAATGGGCTGTCCCTTTGGGAAACTAGGTTGAACATTTAATGCTCAATATCTGTGCGGAGAATTCACTTTAAATTTCAGGTAGGATTACTCTTCATGTTTTTCAAAAATGCAGACGGTGTTTCGCCAGTTACTTTCTTGAATGCATTCAGGAATGTATACCTGTTACTGAATCCGGCTTGCTGACCAAGTGCTTCCAGTGTAAAACGTTGCCAGTCCTTGTTTTCTTTCAACTTCTTCAGGAGATAGTTTATCCTGTGCCTGTTCGTATACTCGTTAAAGTTCATGCCAACATGATTGTTCAGGTATGCCGAGATCTGGTGAACCGGGTGCCCTATAGCAAAAGAGAGATCCGAAATACTGAATCCTGATTTTAAATAAGCCTGTTCTTCTGCCAGGTAGGATTCTATCTTCTCCCCTATTTTTTCCACTATATTTTCTTTCAGGTAGATCTTTTTGTCAACCGAAACCAGTTCGTCAACTTCTGCTTTTTGTTCTGCAAGGGGGGTATCAGATTTGCTCTTTGAAACACTGGGCACATCAGGCACCCAGATTCCCTTCACGCCATATATGATCTCCGGCCTGAAGAACAGAAAGAGTGCGAAACATATGGTGATGAAGTAAATGGACGAGTTGGTCAGATTTGCAAGATTAAGTTCAATGTTGAAGAGGTAAACGATGAGAGAAGGCATGATCCCGATCAGCAACAGCAGGGTCAGGATAAAAGTCCATTGCATCAGCGATCTGTTTTCGGTCCTGAACTCAAGACTCTCCTCTTTATAAAATGTATCCACCCATAGTTTTGAAACTAAGATCACATAGAACATGGACAACAAGCTCCTGAAGATGAAATGAAAATCAGAAGGAAACAGCCAGGATTCTTTAATGATATAAATATTGTCCTTTGCAAAATCTGCAAGAAGCTTCGTTCTTTTCTGATCAGCATCCCAGAGAAAATAAGGGATAAAATCAATTATATATAAGATGGCAGGAATAAGATGCAGGAGATCCGTTCTTTTCCAGCTTTCCTGTTTGAGTATTTTGCGGGTGTACAGGTAAGCCGAAGGATAGATCAGGTAAAGGACCAGGCTGCCTGTTCGCGCAAAATGCGGGACATTCAATATCCATTTGGTGGAAAACAAAAGCAGCGTGAAACTGGTGTAACCAAGGCAAAAAAGAAACAAACTGAACATCCGGTTCGCCGCAATGTCCTTCTTAGTAAAATTAAAATGGATGAGGAAAATAATGGCGATGAAGCCAATATTGATGATCAGTAAAAAATTCCAGGGATCCATCTGGGAAATAATAAATTCCGGCTATTGTAAACACGAGAATTTACAACAATTCCTGATCAGGCATTCATCTTTTTGGCGTCTTCCAGGAATTTTGCCAATCCGATATCTGTAAGCGGATGTTTCAGCAACCCCAGGATAGAGTCAAGTGGGCATGTACACACATCAGCGCCAAGTTCGGCTGCCTTCACAATATGAAGCGGGCTCCTGATAGAAGCTGCAAGGATCTGTGTTTTGTATTCCTGCACACTGTAGATATGGGAGATCTGGCCGATCAGTTCCATTCCGTCCCAGTTACTGTCATCAATACGTCCGATAAAAGGAGACATATAAGTGGCTCCCGCCTTGGCCGCAAGAATAGCCTGACCTGCAGAGAAAATAAGTGTACAGTTGGTTCTGATGCCGTTATCTGAAAACCATTTTAAAGCTTTGATACCATCCTTGATCATGGGAACCTTTACTACAATATGCGGGTGGATGGCAGCGAGTTTTTTTCCTTCTTCAACGATTCCCTTGAAATCAGTGCTGATCACTTCCGCACTAACATCTCCGTCCACCAGGTCGCAAATGGCCTCGTAGTGTTTCATTACCGCTTCCTCACCTTTGATACCTTCTTTCGCCATCAGGGAAGGATTGGTAGTAACCCCGTCAAGAACACCCAGATCGTGAGCTTCTTTGATCTGGTCGAGATTAGCGGTATCGATGAAGAATTTCATACAAAAACTTTAAGCTGGTTAGTTTAAGAAAATAAAAAAGGCAGGTGATTTACATCACACCGCTCAACCACCTACCCTTGCTGCCTTCCGGCCCTGGGGGAGTTCAGCAGGAGCTGGTCGTGTAAGACCTGCCGGCCGCAAAAGTAAGGATTTTTGAATTATTGCGGGCGGTTGAATATGGAATTCACCATATTTATTCCCAATAACTGGTCGTAACGCCCTCCCAGTTCACGGTAATAGATCAGGATCAGATAACGGTTCTCGGTTTCCCAGGAATTCCCCTCGGTCTGGTCCGTTTCAAACGGTCCACCCACCTTTGGATCTTTCAGCGCATAAACATAATCATAATACCCCTGTTTAAGCTTAAGGTCAGTCTCGTATACTTTCTTTTCATCATTGTATACCAGCTTTGCGCCTTCATTCTTTCCATAGCCTGTCATCTCCCCTACCAGGTACAATTCACGATTCCGGAATGGATAACCTCCCGGCGGTACAAATGTGAAATGAACATTACCATATTCAGCTTCCCATAAAGGATTGATCCTTTCTACGGTTTCGTTGAAATACATGCCGTTCATATCATTAAAATAGAAATAGGAAAGGCTGGTCCTGGGTTTTTCTTCCTGCACCAGAACAGAAAAACTGCTGTCTGTATTTTTCTGGCTGCTCACCCTGTCGCCCAACAATCTGAAGCTTCGGAGGTTTGCCCATCTCCATTCTTTCATGGCAGGAAACAACATCTGTTGTTCGTTGACAAATTCCATCCGGTCCTGCTTAAGATAAGTGGGCTGAACATTGCTTAATGCATTATCCCATCTGTAATTCTGAAGAATAAAAAGTTTCACCTGCTGTTGCGGATACCTGATGTCAAATCCATTTGTAGTAACCTGTACCAATAAACGATGATGTGATCTGAAATACTGTTGGGAAAAAGGTTGCTGTACCTGTGCCGCCACACCAAACCTGGGATCAACAACCAGAACCCTCCTGGTGAAAGCAAGTTTAGATGTATCGCCATTCAGAAAAACCTTGAGTACATAGTTCCCGCTTTTAAAGGGCATCAGGTTCCTGTCGAACATGGTGGCCTGGTAATGGGTATACCTGCTCAGCATAGCAGAGGAAACTTTGTAATTATTGATACGCTGTTGCGTGAATCCTTTGACATAATCGAAATAACTCATCTGGACGGCACTCCAGTCTGCGTTCCTCATTTCCAGCGTATAATAATAATACTTCACATCTCCGTCCATATCATCAAAATGGAGCTCAAGCTTATCGTTGCCGGTCATATTCACAATGGGATAAGACACAGGATCCCCAAACTGATTGAACTTGATAGTGCGTATATTCTTCATGAAGATCCGGTCCGGCTCCCTTTGCGCAAGTACAGGAACGGATGAGATGAAAAACAAAAATGCTACAAGCCCTATGCGCATTGAAAATGGTTTATCTTCACAAATTAACAAAAACCATTGTTCTGAATCTTCCGTTTTTCATAGCTAAGCGTATTGCTTTCAACAGGGAACAGTCGTTTTCACGTTTCATTATCAGATTATCCATTGCTGCCACTGCTTTAAGTGTTGCGGCCATGATCCTATCACTTTCATTTATCAATGGTTTCCAGAAGGTTGTCAGCGAAAAAGTGTTCAGCTTTTGGGGGCATATCAGGGTGCAACATTTTGAACCATTCAAAGTGAGCATAGCCGAAGAATTCCCCATTCAGAAAAACGATACGGCCGAAAAAGCCATCATTTCCGACGGCAGGGTTAAATACCTTCAACCTTTCGCAACAAAATCGGCGATCCTGAAATCTTCCGAAACCATCGAAGGGATCTTGTTCAAAGGAGTTGACAGGGGTTACCATTTTGAGGAAGTGGAACAATTCAGGATGAAGGGGAAATGGCCTTCGTTCAACAGTGATGGCTATTCTACAGACATCATGATATCGGAATATCATGCCCAGCAACTCAAGCTCGATGTTGGAAAGGAACTGCTTATCTATTTCATCCAGCCCGGCCAGGAAGCACCAAGAACAAGAAAGCTGAAAGTCTGCGGAATTTATAAAACCGGGATAGAGATCTACGATAAAATTTATGTACTGGGTGATATTGGATTGATACGTAAACTCAATGATTGGCACAATGGCCTGATCGGAGGATATGAGGTATTCCTGAAAGATTACAGTACCATGGCTGAAACCAGTGAGAGTATCTATACTGCGCTGCCAATTGGATGGGATAGTAAAACCATGAAAGAGATCTATCCCGAGATCTTCGACTGGCTCAATCTTCAGAATACAAACAAATACATCCTGTTGATCGTTATGACCATTGTGGCCGTGATCAACCTCATCACCTGCCTGATCATACTGGTGCTTGAAAGAACCCGGATGATCGGTGTGCTGAAAGCGCTGGGTAATAACGACTGGAAAGTGCAGCAGATCTTCATGCTGCAGGGCGCATATATTGCATTAACTGGTGTGATCATCGGGTTGATCGTTGGGCTCGGACTGAGTTATCTCCAACTCAAAACCGGATTTATTACCCTCAACGAAGAAGCCTATTACATGAAGGTGGCGCCAGTATACATCATCTGGTGGCAGGTGATCGCCGTGACCATTGGAACATTTCTGGTCTGCTTTACCATACTACTCATCCCTTCCTGGATCAGCAGGAGGATCAGCCCTGCGAAAGCCATACAATTCAGTTGATCAACCGGCCTTCGCGGTGGTCAACGCGTAGAGAATGATGCCTGTGGCAACGGCTGCATTCAGTGATTCAGCCTCACCGATCCTGGGAATAAAAATTTTTCTACCAGCGCTGGCAAGTATGCTTTGCTGAACGCCCTGCGATTCATTGCCTATTACAACGAAAGCGGAATTCCATTTTTCCTGATCGCCCAGGGGCTCACCATCAAGGCTGGTTGCAATAAGGGGTATAGAACTATTCTTAGCCAGGAAATGATCCAGGTCTTCATAAAATATGCCGACCCTGAATATACTACCCATGGTCGACTGGATCACCTTAGGATTATAACAGTCAGCCGTACCCGCGCCGCAAACCACATGTTT
>DATGXN010000036.1:0-4937 GCA_035298945.1 Chitinophagaceae bacterium
TGGCCAATCATATTTCTAACCTCGACGCAGCCATGCTGGTGAAAGTGATCAGGCAACCGTTTCGCCCATTAGGTAAGATTGAACTCAAGGATATCCCCGTATTCGGATATATCTATAAAACCGTTGTAGTGGTGGTAGACCGTTCAGATGCCAAACACCGGCAGCGTAGCATCAGGCAATTGAAATCCGTGATCAAAAAAGGCATTTCGATCTTCATTTTCCCTGAAGGCACTTTCAATGAAACCCACAAGCCTATGAAACATTGTTTCGATGGCGCTTTCAGGCTGGCCATTGAAACGCAAACGCCCATCAAACCGGTAATATTCCCCGATACCTATTCCAGGATGCATTACAGGAGCGCGTTCACACTGAACCCCGGTATCTGCCGGGCGGTATTTCTTCCGGCTGTTCCTGTAGAAGGTCTGACCATGCAGGATGTATCAGGATTAAAACAACAGGTGACCAGTATGATGGAAGCGAAACTTCGTGAGTATAAAGCGGAGTGGATCAGTGAAGATCCACAATAGTTTTGCTACCAGTTTTGCTAACTTGCATACAAGAGACGCAGAGAAATACGCGGAGACGCAGAGAAATTCACGGAGGCGCAGATTATCTATGATGTACGCACAGGTTATTCTTCCATTAGCCCTTCCAAAAACATACACCTATGCCATTCCTGCCGAATGGGAGGAGAAGATCATGCCCGGGATGAGGGTGGAAGTGGTGTTTGGGAAGAATAAGAAATATGCAGGGATAGTAAAAAGACTGGATCATGAGAAACCTGCTGAATTTGAACCCAAGGAGATCCTGAATATCCTGGATGTTGAACCTGTGGTGAATGAAGACCAATTGGCGCTCTGGTCATGGCTGGCCTCATATTACATGTGTACGGAAGGCGAGGTGATGTCGGCCGCACTGCCATCGAATTTCAAACTCAGCAGCGAAACCATCCTGGTATATAATGAAGATTTCGGTGAAGATTTTTCGCAGCTTGACGACCAGGAATATCTGGTTGCCGAAGCATTATTGCTAAAAAAAGAATTACGTCTGCAGGAGGTCCAGCAGATCCTTGATTCAGCCTATGTATACCCTGTAGTGAAAAGGCTGATCGAACACCAGGTGTGTTGGGCCTGGGAAGCACTTAAAGAAAAATACACTGAGAAAAAAGAGAACTATGTTTTTCTTCATGAAGAATACAAGTCTGAAGAGAAACTGGCGGAACTTTTAAACAGGAAAACAAGCGCTCCAAAACAAATGGAACTGCTGATGTCGTTTCTCCATCTGTCAAGAACAGAAGGAGAGGTAAAGCAGTCTGAGCTCCTGAAGAAATCCGGCGCATCCGCCGCCCAGTTGAAAGGTTTGACAGAGAAGGGCATACTTCAAGTCAGGAAATTAGCGGTTGACCGTATACGTTATGCTCCAAAAGACATCCAGATTGACTTTACTTTATCGGTTGCTCAGCAGCAGTGCCTGGATGCCATACGGGAGAATTTTATGAAAAAGCAGGTTTGCCTCCTGCATGGAATCACGTCAAGTGGTAAAACCCAGGTGTATATCCGTTTAATGGAGGAATATATCCTGCAGGGTAAGCAGGTGCTTTACCTGCTACCGGAGATCGCGCTGACTTCACAGGTGATCAGGAGACTGCAGAAGCATTTCGGAGGATATATTGCCATTTATCATTCCAAATTCAATCCCAACGAAAGGGTTGAGATCTGGAATAAAGTGAAAAGCGGTGAAGTGAAGATCTTACTCGGTGCACGGTCTTCTTTATTCCTTCCTTTTTCCGATCTGGGCCTGGTCATAGTTGATGAAGAGCATGATTCATCATACAAACAGCAGGATCCTGCGCCCCGGTATAATGCCAGGGATGCGGCGATCTATTATGGAACCAAACTTGGCGCTAAACTATTATTGGGCAGTGCCACCCCTTCGCTGGAGACCTATTATAATGTGCAGACGGGAAAATATGCAGGGGTGGAATTGATGGAACGATTTGGGAACATCCTGCTGCCTGAGATCGAAATTGTGGATACCAGGCAGGTGGAACGGAAAGAGAAAGGCAAGCTGATGATATCACCCAGAATGCAGGATGCTATTGATGAAACGGTGAAATCGGGCAAGCAGGTGATCCTGTTTCAGAACAGGAGAGGTTATTCGCCTTACCTGATCTGTGGTACCTGTGGGTTCATCCCGCATTGTGAGCAATGTGATGTTACCCTTACTTTTCATAAGCTGCATCAAAAACTGCAATGCCATTATTGCGGTAATGTGTACCCGCGCATCATCACATGCCCTGCCTGCGGATCCGTGAACTGGATGGAAAAGAATTTCGGAACAGAGAAAATCGAGGAACAACTGAACGAAACTTTTCCGGACTACAAGATCGCCAGGATGGATATCGATACTGTTAAGGGAAAAACTGCTCACGATCTCCTGATACAGCAGTTTGAACAACAACGGATCGACATCCTTGTTGGGACACAGATGGTGGTCAAGGGGCTGGATTTTGATCACGTACAACTGGTAGGCATACTGGATGCGGATGGTTTATTGAGTTTTGCGGACTTCAGGGTGAATGAACGGGCTTTCCAGTTGATGGAGCAGGTAAGTGGCAGGGCTGGCCGGAAAGATAAGCGGGGCAGGGTAATGATCCAGACCACCAATCCCAAACATCCGGTACTGGAATGGGTGCAACAGCATGATTACAAAAAACTGTATCAGTCAGAATTAGGAGCCAGAAAGCAGTTTAATTATCCTCCATTCTCCAAGCTGATCCAGATCACATTCAAACATAAACAAAAACATATTGCTGAAACGGCTGCCCAGATCATGGCCAATGTGCTGGCTAAGGAATTTCCTGATCAGATCTCAGGGCCTGCAGAACCGGTGATAGGGAGGATCAGGAATATGTATATCATCGAGCTATTACTTCGCGTGCCAAAGGATTCAAAAACCGCCAACCTCGCCAGAACAATGGTACAGCAACAAATGGCGATCCTGCAGGCGGATAAGATGTACAGGTCTGTTATCATCCATCCTGACGTAGACCCGCAGTAGCAGGTTGCAGGTGGCAGGTTGCAGTCTGCGTTCCTCCTCCGTGTCTCTGCGTTCCTCTCTGCGTCTCTGTGTTCCTCTCCGTGTCTCTGCGTCCCTCTCAGTGTTGATGTAACAATTTCTGCATGCCTTCGTACTCAAAAAAATGAATTCCTTTAACGGGTGAAAGGGAAGCTGCAAACATCGCTTTGGCCACCTCTTCAGCCGGAATGGGTTTGAGACTTGTATTCTTGCCTTTGAATGCCCAGGAAAAAAGCGGAGTCAGTGCACCTGCTATTACTTCCCCAGGCCGTTTTTCAGTTTTACGTCCAATGAGTACCGAAGGGCGCATGATCTGGATCTGTTCAATAGATTCCTTGCAAACTGCTTCTTCGGTAACCCCTTTCAATTTCAGGTAGAAGCTGTTATTATTGTTGGGGTCGGCTTTTGCAGACGATACCATGACGAATGAGAATACGCCGAATTTGGCAGCCGCTTTTGCGGCATTCACATTGATATCAAAATCCACTTTACGGTATTCTTCTTCATCACCCTCCACTTCTGACCTTGTAGTGCCGATCGCACTGAAAACTACGGCAGATCCTGCTATATAAGGTTCGTAGGCCTTGGGATCGGCGAAATCAATGATGAATTGCTGTAGTTTGGGATTATGTAAATCTGTGGTCTTTCGAACCAGTGCAACGATCTTATCCGTACCGGGATCATTGATTAGAATCCTGAGTAAATGACTTCCGATAAGTCCGGTAGATCCAAGGATTGTTACAGTACGCCCCATTTTTTATTTATTATTGTTGTATGCAATTTTCCGAAAATATATCACTGGCTGCTTTTAATAGTTTCGGCATTGATGTTAAGGCCAGATATTTTACCAAGATATCGAGTGTTGATGAACTTTCCAATCTTCCGTTGGTTCAAAACCTTCCCTTGCTGGTCCTGGGCGGGGGCAGTAACATCCTCTTCACTGGCGATTTCAACGGCTATGTGATTCACAACCAGATCAGGGGAATTGAGGTGGTTCATGAAGATGATGACCATGTGATTGTGAAAACCGGTGCTGGTGAGGTATGGCATGAGTTTGTGGAGTATTGCATTAATAATAGTTTGGCAGGGGTAGAGAACATGGCACTGATACCGGGCAGGAACGGCGCTTCTCCCATTCAGAATATAGGAGCATACGGCGTAGAAGTCAAAGACGTTTTTCATGAGCTCGAAGCTTATCACCTGTTTGAAAAGAAGCTATACAGGTTCAGTGCTTCTGATTGTGATTTTGGCTACCGGGATTCTGTTTTCAAAAACAAGTATAAGGGCCAGTTCCTGATCAGCTCGGTCACTTATCGATTGAATAAGAAACCCAGTTTCCAAACTGCTTATGGGGCTATTCAACAAGAGCTGGAGAAGATGGGCGTGCAGGACCTTTCTATCAGGGCAGTGGGAGATGCTGTGATCCGCATAAGAAGATCCAAACTTCCGGATCCAGCCGTGATAGGGAATGCAGGCAGCTTCTTCAAAAACCCAGAGATCAGCGCTGTTGCATTTGAGAAGTTAAAATCTGCTTATCCGGATATTGTCGGTTATCCGTTGCCGGGAGGGAGTATAAAGCTGGCGGCAGGTTGGATGATTGAGAAAGCAGGGTGGAAGGGTTATAGAAAAGGTCAGGCAGGAGTTCATGATAAGCAGGCCCTGGTATTGGTCAATCACGGCGGGGCAAAAGGCAAGGAGATCTATGACCTGAGTGAGGAGATCCTTGTAAGTGTCCGCGAGAAATTCGGGGTGAGGCTGGAGAGGGAAGTCAATATATTATAGCAGGTTGCAGGTTGCAGGTTGCAGGTTGCAGGTTGCAGGTTGCAGGTTGCAGGTTGCAGGTTGCAGGTTGCAGGTTG
>DATGXN010000037.1:0-20218 GCA_035298945.1 Chitinophagaceae bacterium
ATCGAAGGCATATCATATCTGGCCCTGCTGGGAATTGCCATGCCGCTTAAATACATCGGCGATATGCCTCAGGCAGTAAGAATAGCGGGCAGCATTCACGGGTTTCTTTTTGTTCTCTTTATGCTGGCATTGATGATCGTATGGCGCAAGAAGAGCTGGAGTTATGACAAAGTTGCTTTTGCCTTCCTGGCATCCATCATCCCATTCGGCACTTTCTATCTCGATAAAAAGTTGAGAAAGGAAGAGTCTGAATCCTGATTTCTAATACTATGCGGCCCTTTTCCCTGGTTTCAAATGTGCCTCAACGGCAGCGGATAAATTATTCAGATTGACTGTTCCAGAAAACAGCTCATTGTTGATAAAGATAGCAGGGACATCCCTCACCCCCCGGTTCAAGCCTTCCATCAGGTCGTTCCTGACAGTCCATCCAAAAACGGAATCGGTCAGTTTCGGCAGAAAGTTTTTGTCTTTTACACCAGCTTCAATTGCATAATCACGCATACTGATGCTACCCAGATTCCTTCTGTTGAGAAATAAAAGGTCATGCATCTCCCAGAACTTCCCGAACTGGGCAGCCAAAATTGAAGCCTCGGCTGCTTTATGTGCTTTTTGATGGATCTGGGTCAGGGGAAAATGCCTGTAATTGAAACGGATCTTGCCTTCATAACGCTCCAATAGCTGCTTGATCACTCCATGCGCCTTCGCACAAGCTTCGCTTTCATAGTCGCCAAACATAACAATCGATACCGGGGCCTGGCTATCACCCACCCAGATATCTTTTGGCGGGATAATGTCGATCTTTGATCTATTCATGCTTATAATTTTATTTTACTATAAGCAGTATAAGTTGTTGGAATTTATCACATTCACCCACATTCATCACATTACCCCACATTCATATAGACGTAGACTATACCTCTTGGGTTGCTTCGTCATTCCTGAACACCACCACCCCGTCAAATACATCTACGATCACAGGCTGGGTTCTGTCGATGTCTCCTGCCAATATCCTTTTAGACAAGGTATTCACGATCTCTTTCTGGATCAGCCTCTTCAACGGTCTGGCCCCAAACTGTGGATCGAAGCCGTTTTCCGCCAGGTAATCGAGGGTATAATCCGTGAACTCCAGGTTGATCCCTGATTGGGCAACCAGCCTCGTTAACTGGTTCAGCTGGATGGTTATGATATTCCGGATCTCCTTTTTCATCAAAGGACGGAACATGATGATATCATCCACCCTGTTCAGGAACTCCGGCCTGATGGTAGACCTTAATAGCCCCATCACTTCCACCTTGGCTTTCTCGGTCACTTCCTCCACATTTCTTTCATTCACATCTTCAAAAGCTTCCTGGATCAGATGGGATCCGATATTTGAAGTCATAATGATGATGGTATTCTTAAAATTGACTACCCGGCCCTTATTATCGGTCAGGCGACCATCATCCAAGACCTGCAGCAAAACGTTCCACACGTCCGGATGGGCTTTTTCGATCTCATCCAGTAATACCACAGAATAGGGTTTCCTTCTGACGGCCTCTGTGAGCTGACCGCCTTCGTCGTACCCCACGTATCCGGGAGGTGCACCCACCAGCCTCGATACCATATGTTTTTCCTGGTATTCACTCATGTCTATCCTGGTCATCATGCCTTCATCGTCAAAAAGATATTCTGCCAGGGCCTTGGCCAGTTCGGTTTTACCCACCCCGGTAGTTCCCAGGAATATGAATGAACCGATAGGCTTACGCGGGTCGTGCAGCCCTGCCCTGCTCCTGCGAACAGCATCGGCTACGGCAGTAATGGCTTCTTCCTGACCTACCACCCTTTCATGAAGGTGCTCTTCCAGGTGCAACAGTTTTTCACGCTCACTCTGGATCATCCTGGTTACAGGAATACCGGTAGCCTTAGCAACGTTTTCAGCTATATCTTCCGCATCCACTTCTTCTTTCAATAAACGCTTTTCACCACTTTCATGTAGCTCTTTGGTCAGCTTTTCGATCAGGGCTTCCTGCTCTTTCACCTTGCCATACCGGATCTCTGCAACTTTGCCGTAGTCACCCTCCCGCTCCGCCCGGTCAGCTTCCATCTTCAGTCCTTCAATATCGGCCTTGGCTTGTTGAACTTTTTCAACCAGCTCTTTTTCTTCTTTCCATTTTGACTTTAACGTGTCGCGCTGTACAGAAAGATTGGCGATCTCAGTATTCAACTCTTTCAACTTGACCTCATCATCTTCCCGTTTGATAGCTTCACGTTCGATCTCCAACTGCCTGATCTGCCTTTCCAGCTTGTCCAATTCTTCCGGCATGGAATTCATCTCGAGCCTGAGCTTTGCAGCACTTTCATCGATCAGGTCAATGGCCTTGTCTGGCAAAAACCTGTCTGTAATATACCTGTGCGATAGTTCCACGGCAGCAATGATCGCTTCGTCTTTGATCCGCACATGGTGGTGCGTCTCGTACCTGTCTTTCAAACCACGAAGTATGGAAATGGCATCTTCCACGGATGGTTCATCGATCACTACTTTCTGGAAACGACGCTCCAGGGCCTTGTCTTTCTCGAAAAATTTCTGATACTCATTCAACGTAGTGGCGCCAATAGCCCTGAGCTCACCGCGGGCAAGCGCGGGTTTCAGGATATTGGCCGCATCCATGGCACCTTCCCCGCCGCCAGCACCCACCAGGGTATGGATCTCATCGATGAATAGAATGATCTCTCCTTCGCTTTGGCTTACTTCTTTTACCACACCTTTCAATCGCTCTTCGAATTCTCCTTTATATTTTGCACCCGCGATCAGTTGACCCATATCAAGTGCATAAATGATCTTACTCTTCAGATTCTCAGGAACATCACCATTCACGATCCGCATAGCCAGTCCTTCTGCAATCGCAGTTTTACCAACTCCGGGTTCACCCACCAGGATGGGATTGTTCTTTGACCGGCGTGTAAGAATGTGCAGGGTGCGCCTGATCTCTTCATCACGGCCGATCACCGGGTCAAGCTTACCCTGGCGAGCCATCTCATTGAGATTACGCGCGTATTTGTTCAACGCATTGAACTGGGTTTCCTGGGTCTGGCTCTTGACCGTTTCACCTTTACGCAAGTCCTTGATGGCTGTGATTAGTCCTTTTTCGGTCAACCCGGCATCTTTCAAAAGTTTTGCCGCGCCATCATTACCCTGCACCAATGCCAATAACAGGTGCTCAGGCGTAACAAACTCATCCCCAAAATTCTTCAAAATAGAACCTGCCCTCAGCACTACACTATTCATCTCACGACTGATCGACTGAGCCGGTTCAGAGCTTGTCTTGGGCAACCTGGCTATCATTTCATCCAGCTTGCTCTCGAGTAGATTCAAAGTGACATTATTCTTCTTCAGAAGATATTCAGTTGGAGAATCCTGCTGGTCCAGCAGGGCTTTCAACATATGTTCTGTTTCAATATTGGGATTCTGTGAATTAAACGCTAATTGCTGCGCTTGCTGCACAACTTCAGCCGCCTTTATAGTAAAGTTGCCTAAATTCATACTACTATATTTGTTTCTATAAAGGCATCAAATTCAAAACCAAACCGGGTAATAAGTTAATATGACATACGGAACCGTTAAAAACTGCCTCAAAGGCAGTTCTGTATTGATTTTCATGTTATTATTTCAGCTCGCTAAAGCCCAGGATTTTGCTGCGGCCGACCAATTCCTGCAGAAAAACATGAAAGCCCTGGGCGGAGAACTGATCGTACTGGTTCAAAAAGACGGAAAACCCGTTTATAAAAAAGAGTTGGGCAAAGACTTCACACTGAAATCATCGGCACCCGCTGAAGAGATCAGCCAATGGTTCACCACAGTTGTAGTGCTTATGTTGAACGATGAAGGGAAACTGTCTATTGATGACCCGGCCGCCAAATACATTCCGAAATTTGAACAATACATGAAAGGTTATATCACCCTTCGTCATTGTCTGTCTCATACCACCGGTCTTGATGCAGGCAAAGAAGGTGTTGGGAAGCTCCTGAACAAAACTAATTTCGATAATCTTACTGATGAGGTTGATACCTATATTTCCAAGCGGGATATTGCCGCCAATCCGGGAGAAACTTTTGCATACAATCGAATGGGTATTGCCATCGCAGCAAAAGCCGCAGAAGCAGCCACAAAAAAAACTTTCGACAGGCTGGCACTTGAAAAATTATTTCGAGCACTTGGCATGAGGCAGACCTTATTCAATAATGATAACGGTAAAGTAGACCCGGTTTCCGGAGCCGTAACAACTGGTGAAGATGGGATGAAGTTTTTACAGATGCTGTTGGATAAAGGCACCCTGGCAGGGAAAAAAATATTGAACGAATCAACGGTTACAGAACTCCGGAAGGCACAGTTCCCCGATGCCCGCATTGTATCCAAGCCTGATATGTACAAGAATTACGATTATTGCCTAACTACATGGGTAGCCGAAAAAGATGATGCAGGCAATGCCACCGTGCTTCGCCAGGGACTTTCCGGCAACCAGGCTTTGATCGATTTTAAGAATAATACGGCAGTACTGGTATTGCTGAAGGATCCGGAGGGAGAGAAAAAACGTAACCTGGTGAATGAACTGATGAACCTGCTCAAGCCTCAATGAGTCGTTCCCAAAATACTGCACTGGTCAAATCTCTTGCCCATCAATTGGGATTCTCCTATTGTGGCATAGCCAAAGCAGTAAGTCTTGACGATGATGCCCGCCGGCTGGAAAACTGGCTCAATAAAGGAATGCATGGCTCCATGAAATACATGGAAAATCATTTTGACCTGCGCATTGACCCAACCAGGCTGGTTCCCGGTGCCAGATCAGTGATCACACTGCTCTTTAACTACTACCCGGAGGAAGGCCCGCAAAATTCTTCGTTTAAGGTATCCCGTTATGCCTATGGGAACGACTATCATGAAGTGATCCGGCCAAAATTACGTCAGCTCCTGGCAGAACTCGAAGCAAGAGCCGGGAAAATAGAAGGACGTGGATTTGTGGATTCAGCACCTGTGCTGGAAAGATCCTGGGCCCTGAGGTCTGGCTTAGGATGGATAGGAAAGAATGGAAACATAATCAATAAGAATTCAGGTTCATATTTTTTCATTGCCACACTGATCACTGACCTGGAACTGGAATACGATGATCCTTTTGCTAAAGATTTTTGCGGCTCCTGCACCAGGTGTATCGATGCCTGCCCTACGGATGCCATCAAACCCGGCAAACAGGTGGACGGCAGCAGCTGCATTTCTTATTTCACAATCGAACTGAAAGATTCACTGATCCCCGCCTCTATGGAGGGCAAATTTGAAAACTGGATGTTCGGATGTGATATCTGCCAGGAAGTTTGTGCCTGGAACCGGTTCTCTATACCTCACGGCCACGAAGAATTAAAGCCCAATCCGGCGATCCTGAATTTTACTGATAAAGATTGGGAAGCATTAACAGAAGATAGTTTCAAAAATATATTCAGGCACTCCCCCATTAAAAGAACAGGCTACAAGGGCTTGATGAGAAATCTGCAGTTTATCAAACTTTCCAACCATGAAACCGCTGGTGAATAAAACGGTTCTGCTGGAAAAGTTTCCCGGCAAAGGAGGCTGGACCTACGGGCGGCTTCCAGGCGTTAAACCCGATCCACATGCGCATTTTGGCTGGATCAAAGTCCGCGGTTTTATAGATGATTTTGAGATCCGGCAATACCACCTGATGCCTATGGGAAATGGCGAATTGTTTTTACCAGTAAGAGCAGAGATCAGGAAGAAGATCAGAAAAAATGCAGGCGATACAGTGAAGGTAGTATTGTACAGGGATGTGGATGAAGTTTTCATTCCCGAAGAATTACAGGACTGCCTGGACCTTGAACCAACATCAAAAACCTCATTTGAAAAATTGTCTGCCGAAGAAAAAACAGAGATCATCAAATGGATCTATAGCCTGAAAAATGCAGAAAACAGGGCTAACCGCATCGCGGAACTCATGAAGAAAAATTGGGTAATCCGCTGATTGACTAATTCGCCAATTTGATTCTACCTTTGGCATATGTCATACCTCGAGAGTGACCGAAAATTCATCTGGCATCCGTTCACACATCAGAAACACGCAGAAGACAATCTTTTTATTGAAAAAGCTGAAGGTGCCTGGCTTTTTGATGACCAGGGGAAGAAATACCTCGACGCCATCAGCAGCTGGTGGGTGAATATTCACGGTCACGCTCATCCGAAAATTTCCGAGGCCATAAGTAAGCAGGCAGCAAGGCTGGAACATATCATTTTTGCTGGCTTCACCCATAAGCCGGCCATTGAACTGGCAGAAAACATCATCCCCATCCTGCCTGGCGATTTTGCTAAGATATTTTACAGCGATAATGGGTCCACCTCAACTGAAGTGGCGCTGAAGATGTCGGTTCAATACTGGTGGAATCAAGCCGGCAAAGACGCGTCAAAAACCAGGAAAAAGATCCTTGCTTTCAGGAACAGTTATCACGGTGATACATTCGGTGCGATGAGTGTTTCAGACCGGGGAGTATTTACATTGGCATTTCACGACCTGATGTTTGAAGTGCTGTTCCTGGATACTCCTACTGTTGAAAATATTGAGGACAGTAAAAAATTCATCTCGCAATATGGACAGGATATAGCCTGCTTTATTTATGAACCCTTGGTTCAGGGCGCAGGAGGCATGAAGATCTACCAGGCAGACCTGTTGGATCAGCTCCTGGAAACAGCGAAACATTTTGAGATCATCACCATTGCTGATGAAGTGATGACGGGATTTGGAAGAACGGGAAAACTTTTTGCCAGTGAATATATGGAGCAGAAGCCAGACATCATCTGTCTCAGCAAAGGGCTTACCGGGGGCTCACTCCCACTTTCCATAACTACATGTACACAAAAAATATATGATGCTTTTGTTCAGGATGATAAGTTGAAAACTTTTTTCCATGGACATTCCTATACAGCCAACCCTATAGCCTGTGCTGCAGCCGTTGCATCACTGGAATTGTTGAAAGATGAGAATTGCATGGATTCCATTCAACGTATCAGCACTTCAAACCTACAGTTTGCAAAGGATCTCGAAGATCAGCAACTTCCCTTGTCGAACATCCGAAGCCTTGGAACCATCCTGGCGTTTGAAGTTGACGATAAAAGTCATGAATACCTGAATGTTACTGGTCATTTGATTGGACGCACTGCCATGGAAAAAGGACTATACATCCGCCCACTTGGAAATACCGTATACATCATGCCTCCTTATTGCATCACGCCTGATGAAACAAATACTCTGTACACTGTGCTGGTAGATAGCTTATACAGATCGATCGGCAACTGGTAATTGGTTCCGGCACGGCATTTGATTTTTAGTAAAGAGGAAAATATTCAGACATGAATAAACTGTGGCTCTTTGCCGTATGCCTGCTCTTGATTATCTCTTGTGAAAACAGGCGAACGGAGGATATAGCCACTTCCCGGGCTCCGGACGATGCAATGGACAGGGAAAATACTGATAACACCAACAGGGAAGGAAAAACTTCTGCTTATAATAACAGAGACGACGAACATGACAACGATATTGAAATGTTTGACCGGGAAAAAGAGGACCGCATCGACAAGCCTGTTGCCAATGCAGGTAAATCTATTTTCATTTCTGACTGTGCTTCCTGTCACCAGGTAGAAGTGAAAGACAGGGATGGTGTTGAAAAAAAAGACAAAATAAATGCAGGCCCAGACCTTACAGAGATCACAGACATACGGAACGACCGCTGGCTGGTGAAGTTCATGACCAATTCCGATGGAAACGATCGCACGGGGAAACTGGCGGAAAATATTTGTATGGTACAACGTAATGGCAGGGAATTGAATCGAGATCAGGCATTAAAGGTGCTTGAATACCTCCATCTGAGGAATGTGCAGAATAACTCAAAATAGCCAGATAAATGCCGCTTACTGCTTACCGCTCACTGCTCACTGCTCACTGCTTATTATCCAAGTAGGTCTTCAAATCATCCAGGCTCTTTTGCATCAACGGCCCCTTCATGTCCGCAGCCATCATACCATAGAACTTCTCCCAGGGATACCATTTGAGGTCCTCGATGATATACCAAACCACCTGCACAGAGTCAGTACTGCGTTTTTCCACACTGAATCCCGAGTTGAAATATTTACCTCCGTTCAATGAGATCGGCGCAGATACGCCATTGGGCTGAACAGATTCCAGCCGTATCGAGTTCTCATTTCCATTGGAAGTTTTCCAGGTCAATAATGAATCCTGTACACGGATCCCCTCGGCCCCGCCAAGCAATCCATTCCAATCCTTCCAGGTATTCAGATCTTTGATCACGTTGATCACTGAATCTTTATCCTGTGCAACCCTCACCCATTTCGACGTCATCACCCTGCTGGGCATGATCATTGAAAATGCCAGCATCACTACGATCAATCCTGTTATTCCAATAAGAAGTGGTTTATAGAATCTATTCATTTATTCCCATTTAAATACCCTGATAGCTATAAGATAAGCTAATCCTCCCCATAATAACAATACTCCGATCTGCGGCATCACATCAGTAAGATGGGCGCCCTCAAATGCCACGTCACGCATGGCCTGGTTCAGATGGGTCAGGGGTAATATTTTACAGATCGGCTGCAGCCATTTCGGAAAATTTTCAACAGGAAAAAAAGTACCTGCAAGCAAGAACTGGGGCAAAGTGATCAGGTTTGAAAACGGCGGGATCGCAGCTTCATTTTTTGCAAGGCCGCTCACAATAAATCCGAAGCCCATGAATACAACCAACCCGAGAAAACTCAGCACCAGCATTTCTAAAAATGTCACCCAGCCGTTGATCAAGGTGAAATTGAATGCAAAATACCCCAATGCCAGGATCACCACGGCAGTCAGCATCTGAAACAATACCCGGCTCAATGCTTCACCCATAAGTATATAGGCCTTCCTGATGGGAGTTGAGAAAAATCTCTTAAGAACCAGTGTAGTCCGCAGATGGAAGAATATGAATGCAACGCCAAAAACACCTGCACTCAACAGGGAGAACCCAAGCTGACCAGGCAATATGAAATCAATGGTGCGGTATTTCCTGCCTTCGATCTTATCATCTTTCAACACCGCGATAGAAGGCTGGGCCGGATAAACGATCTCGTTGAACCGCAGTATCACAGTACTTATGATAGATCTGAGTACATTGACATTCTGGGCATTGACCGCTCCGGAAGTCTTCATTTCTATCGCATATTTTACGTTCCCGGAATCAATTGGTGTGACTTTTACAATTGCGGTTATACGTCCCCGTTCTAATTCAGATTCCATCTCAGCGAGGGGCTTGTTCACTACCACCAGTCCTACGCTGTCGCGCAATACCTTATACAGCAAATTGGTGGTATCAGATTCGGGATGAAACCCAACTTTGAATGTCATTCTTCCACCGCCGCCAATAAAACCGAATACAAGGATGAAGATCAGCGGGAATAACACACTGAATACAATGGCTGATGGACTTCTGAGCAGTGCCCGGAAGCTGGCTTTAGTTATGGCCAGCATGGCCCTGATCTGGCTATACGAATGTTTCATACGCAGGAAGCGGCAAATCTATCGCAAAAAAATGAAGTAACTATTTCCAGTTCCATTCAAACGGCAACCTGGCCTGGATCTTGCCGAAATTGTCTTTGATCTTTTTTACCTGCTGTAAAAGCTGAACATTTTCTTCCCCAAGTTCCATTTTGAGCATTCGCGATTGCGCATTGGACATATACGAACCGAAGATCTCGTCAAAAGGCGATTTAGGCTCGGGGTATTCAGAAATATTATACTCTTTGAGTTTTGCCAGGTTCGCTGCAGACCTGATAGCATCGTCAATTCCGCCCAGCCTGTCAACCAGGCCGATCTTGGTGGCCCTTGCCCCCGTCCATACCCGTCCTTGCGCAATACTGTCTACATAAGCTGTATCAAGATCCCTGCCATCAGCCACTCGCTGTTTGAAATCAGCATAGATCATATCCACCTGGTTCTGAATGATCTTTCTTTCCTGTGTATTCAAGGGTTTTGAGATCGTCAGCGCATCGGCATAATCTCCGGTTTTTACCCTGTCGAAAGTCACCCCCAGCTTGTTTTTGAAAAAAGATTCCATGTTGGGAATCATCGCAAACACACCTATGGATCCGGTAATGGTATTGGGCTGCGCAAAAATACTATCCGCTATACAGGAGATATAATAACCTCCGCTGGCAGCAACGTCACCCATCGATACCACCACGGGCTTTCCTTCTTTCTGGGCCAGCATCAGTTCACGCCAAATGATCTCACTGGCCAAACTTGAACCTCCGGGAGAATTCACACGCAATACGATCGCTTTGACATTGTCGTTATACCTAAGCTTCCGAATCAGATTTTTGTATGTATCAGAACCGATCTGTCCTTCATCGCCCTTGCCATCTATGATCTCCCCATCTGCATAAACGATGGCAATCTTGTCCTTGCCGTATTCCTTCACACTTTTTGCATTCAGATATGATCCTGGGGTTATGAAACTGATCATTTCATCTTTCCCGATCTTAAGTTGCTTTTTGATCTCATCTTTAACCTCATCGTCGTACCTCACCCCATCAATCAATTTATAGGTTACAGCATCCTCGGGTTTTTGAATAGCGAACTGATTGGCATACTGACGGAGGGTGGCTGTATCCAGTTTCCTGGCAGCAGCCGTATTGCTCAGGAATCTTTCATATACATCGCCCAACCAGACTGAAGTTTGCAGCCTGTTGGCATCCGTCATCTTCTCTTCACGGAAAGGCTCTGTGGCTGATTTGAATTTGCCATCGTAAAAGATCTGCGGCTCGATCTCAAGCCTCTTGAGCAGATTTTTGAAATAAATATATTCAACAGCAAATCCCGTCCACTCAAACATGCCTTTGGGATTCACATAGATCCGGGTGGAAATATTGGCCACATGGTAAGCCTGTTGAGAAATGTAATCACCATATGCAACTACAAATTTTCCGGATGACCTGAAATCCGACAAAGCATTGCGGATCTCTTCACTGGCAGCATAACCGTTCCTGTTCATCTCGGCTTTGACATAGATGCCCTTGACCAGGGAGTCAGACTTGGCTCTGCGGATAAGACGCACAAGTTCATATAAGGTTGGAACCTCATCTTCAACATTACCGGTAAGCTGGAAAAATGGATTGATGACTTTTTTTTCGTTGTAGCTCTTTGCGAGATCAATAAATAACACAGAGCGTGATTCTATACTTGTCACATCTTTCGATATCATTCCTCCAATCAGGACTGAGAAAAAAAGGAAGATCACGCCACAGAAAACAATCAGTGCTAACAGAGCCGCAAAAAACATCTTAAGGAAACTCCTCACGTATTATCGGGTTTTAGCGGCAAAATAATGATATTTGGCCACCCCGGAATATTTCGTTCTATGAATAGTGCTTATTTACTGATAGGTGGTAATATGGGAGAAAGGCTTGAAAACCTTGATAAAACAAGGACTCTGCTCTCGGGTTCCTGCGGAACCATCGTTAAACAATCTTCAGTTTTTGAAACATCTGCCTGGGGGAAAACAGATCAGCCAGACTTCCTGAACCAGGCTTTGCTGGTGGAGACCAGCCTGTCCCCGGAGGTTCTACTTAAGCAACTGCTGGGCATAGAACAGGTCATGGGCCGATACCGGGGCGAAAAATACGGCCCGCGCATCATTGACATTGATATCATCTTTTTTAACCAAGAGATCATTGACCTGCCGGATCTCAAAATACCCCATCCCCGGATGCAGAACCGGAGGTTTGTATTAGCCCCCCTGGCAGAGATGGCGCCCGGGTTTATACACCCTGTACTTGGGAAATCGATGGCCCGTTTATTGGAAGAATGTACCGATGAGCTGGCTGTGAATAAAAAATAAACGGGCATTTAACGGCTCTCCTTAAGTTTGAAGGGTAATTATGAATTATCATTTCATTGCAATTGAAGGAAATATAGGCGCTGGCAAAACCACCCTTTCTCATATACTATCTAAACATTATTCGGCACGCCTGATCCTGGAAGAGTTTGCTGATAATCCTTTCCTCCCAAAGTTTTACGAGAACCCACGTCAATATGCATTTCCCCTGGAGTTATTCTTTATGGCCGAAAGGTTCAAACAACAGAAAGACCTGGTGCTGCAGAAAGACCTGTTCCAGGCAGTGACCATATCAGACTATCTGTTCACCAAATGCCTTTTGTTTGCCAAAGTAAACCTGCCCGAAGATGAGTTCCGGTTATACCAGCGATTGTTTGACATCATGTTCCAGCAGCTGACCATGCCCGATATCCTCATCTACCTCCATTCCCCGGTGTCCAAATTGCAGGAGAATATCAGGAAAAGAAACCGTTCATATGAACAGAAGATACCTGACGATTACCTGTTTTCCATTCAGGAAACCTATACCCACTATATCAAACAACATAATTTCAGAACACTATTCATAGATGCATCCAATGCAGATTTCCTTGGAAATCCCGCACACGTGAAAGCGATAACGGATGCACTTGAAAAAGACTATGAGCATGGCCAGCATTACCTGGTACTTCCTTAAAGCATACCGAAGATGAAAGCTTACCATGCATTGAGGCACACTGAATTCAGGTTCTACATTATTTCCAGGTTTTTCTTCATCCTGGTGCTTTCCATGCAGGCTACATTGATCAGCTGGAAAGTGTACGAGATCACGAAAGATCCATTCAGTATAGGACTGATCGGGCTGATCGAATTTATCCCGGCAGTGATGATGGCGCTATATTCCGGCCACATCATTGACCGGAACGATAAAAAAAAGCTGCTGTTATTTTCCTTTGCAGGTAACCTGGTTCTTACAATGGTGCTCACCCTGGCTACCCTCTCGTCCACGATGGCTTACCTGGGAGACCATACTGTTTTGTTCGTTATCTATGCAGTGATCTTTTGTATAGGGATCATGAGGGCGTTCAGCGGTCCCACTTCATTTGCATTAGTGAGTCAACTGATCCCAAAGGAAGAACTTCCTAATGCCATCACCTGGCATAGCGGCTCCTGGCAGATCGCGTCCGTTACCGGACCCGCGCTGGCCGGCCTGTTATATGGAACCATTGGAGTCTCCAGCACTTTTTACTGGATGGTGTTGGGACTTACCATTGCCATGACATCTGTTTTCTTCATCACCAATAAACCCGCTGCAAAACAGGAAAGGGATGAACCGGTGCTTGAAAGCATCAAACAGGGATTCCGCTTCGTGTGGAAAAGCAGGGATGTATTAGGGACGATGAGCCTCGACCTTTTCGCAGTTTTTTTTGGAGGCGCCACAGCACTTTTACCCTATTTTTCCGATGTGATCTTAAAAACCGGACCTGAAGGCCTTGGTATGCTAAGATCCGCCCCGGCCGTGGGTTCATTATTTGTACTTGCCCTGGTTACCATCCGGCCACTGAAAAAACAACAAGGCAGGTTGATGCTTTATTGTGTAGCAGGTTTTGGGGCCATGATCATCCTCTTCGGGCTTTCGCAAATGTTCTGGCTTTCCATGTTCGCATTATTTATGAGCGGAGTACTTGATGGAATCAGTGTGATAGTAAGATCCACCATCCTTCAGCTCAAAACTCCTGATGAAATGCGTGGACGGGTCGCTTCCCTGAATTCAATATTTATCATGTCGTCCAATGAACTTGGCGCATTTGAAAGTGGGCTTACCTCGAGGATCATGGGCGTTGTACCTGCCGTGGTTTTTGGCGGTGGCATGACGCTCCTGGTGGTGGTCGCCACCTGGTTCAAAGCGCCGGGCCTGCGCAAACTGGAGTATTAATATTGCGTTATATTTGCGCCCATGGAAGAATCGGTAAGGGAGCAAATACTTATTCTCTGGACTACGCCAGTATACGTTTTTGTCATATTGCTGGAGATCCTGCTCAGTAACTGGCAACATAAGAATACCTATTCCATAAGGGATAGTTTCAACAATTTTCTTTTGATGCTCCTGAACGGAGGACTTGACCTGGTTTTCCGTGCCGTGTACGTGGTGGTGCTGATGTACTGTTGGAACTATCGCGTAGCTGAGATCAGTACTCCCTGGATGTACTGGCTGACCCTGCTGCTGGCAGAAGATTTCCTGTTCTACTGGTTACATCGTTTTGACCATCAGATCAGGTTTTTCTGGGCCGTGCATGTTACCCATCATTCTTCAGAAAAAATGAATTTCACCGTGGGTTTCCGTTCCTCGGTATTGCAGCCTTTGTATCGTTTCATTTACTTCATACCCCTGGCTTTCGTAGGCTTCAAGCCCATGGACATCGTATTCATGTATTCCGCCACACAGATCTGGGGTATCCTTATCCATACAGAATATATCAATAAGATGGGATGGCTGGAATATATCATGGTCACCCCTTCACACCATCGGGTACACCACGCTTCCAATGCTCTTTACCTGGACAAGAACATGGGCATGTTCCTGATCATCTGGGACAAGATCTTTGGCACTTTCCAGCCCGAGCTGCCTGCTACAGAGTATCAACCCATTAAATATGGTCTCACTACCCCACTCAAGAAAAATACGGCGGACCATATCATCATGCACGAATGGGTTTCCATATTCAAAGATGTTTTCCGCAAAGACATCAGTTTGAGTGACCGGATGAACTATCTTTTTGGCCCTCCGGGCTGGAGCCATGATGGAAGCAGAAAAACCTCTGATCAGTTGCGGCAGGAAGAAAAATCCGCTTAACCGGTTAGTATGCTGGCCGGTTAACCGGGGAGTGCAGGAGATAAGTATAATAGAGCGGATTTCACCGGAGGTGAGTAATAAACTGTTATCCATATCGTTAAATAGATATCCATACGCGGATAATCAGATGCTTACACCCAAACATGATCTAATTTCCCAACTTCTTACAAATAAGAGAAGATACAAACGTCGTAATTTCTCACCTGTGATTCCCCAAAAAGTTAGTGAAAACGATGTGTTGAATACATCTGAGGCTAAGGGGTACAAATTTGAAAAATTTGTAGTCTCTCTTTTTGACCCTAATTATTTTACGCTTCTCGAATGGCGAAGCGTAAAATCACACGACGGAGTGTTTCCAATTTCATGTCAGTTCCCGGACCTTGAATTTTTCTTTCAATCAAAGACCGAATCTCTTCATTTTGCAATTGAATGTAAATGGAGACAACATTTCATCAGTGACAAAATAGTGTGGACTAACGAGGGCCAATTTGAAAATTTTAAAAAGTTTGAAGAAATTAGCACCATTCCCGTTTTTGTAATTTTAGGCGTCGGCGGAATCCCTGAAAAACCTGGCGAGATCTATAGTATTCCACTTAGAGAAATTGACACTATTACATTCCACGGGATTAACCTGAAGCCATTTCTATGCAATTCTGATAACCGCCCTTACCTTATCTGCAATAAACCCAGTTTACGATGGTAAGCAACCTCTTCCCCAGCTTATCTTTTGCATTCACCGGCTAGCACACTACCCGGCTGACACACTAATTAACCTTTCCAGCACATGGTAGACTATGGGGCAAAAACTGGAATTTTTTAAAGTGATGTTGGGACGCTTGAACAAAACATCCTCGTCAGTGTAGGGAAACCTTGCACAGTCGGAAGGTCTTACATCATAGATCGAACAGTAATTATCAGCTCCCAGGAATGGGCAAGGTGTTGTTTTGACAACATAGTCTCCCTCCTGGTCGAGTTCAAGGTATGTTTCAATGAATTCACTCTCCCGCATACGAAGGTGCTTGCTGATCCTCTTGATATCCGGGGTCTTGAACCGCGGCGAATAATTCTTACAGCAGTTGGCACAAGACAAACAGTCAATTTTACTCACTGCCTCCTCGTGCAATTCTGCCTGATGTTTGAGTATGAATTTCTTATCCGACCTTTTCAAAAATCGGGCATATTCTTTCTGCCTGGCCTGGGACTTTTTTTCCCAATTCTGTAGTAGATCCACCGGGCAAAAGTACAATTTGGTGCTGTATACCAACCATAATCAGGAAAACCAGCGTCTTGGCAATACAAAATTGCCTCTACCCTACTGATCTAATGCACTAACCGGTTAACCAGTCAGCACACTAACCGGCTAACTATGGGTGATTATTATACAAAAATTGCCTGAATTCGTTAAATGTTCTAACATCTAATCCCCAAAAGCTTAAAGGCTATACAAATCATCATTTATCTCCCTTGGTAGCCGTAAATTTGCAGCGCTTTTAGAACCGTTTTCAATCAGAATTTATGAATCTTTTCGACCAGGCAAGTCACGAATTTCAACGCAGGCATATTGGACCGGATGAAAGAGAAACAGCAAGGATGCTCAGAACCATCGGAGAATCTTCCCTGGAGTCCCTGATCAACAAAACAGTACCGGCCGGCATCAGGATGGACCATGAGCTGAAACTACCAGAAGCCATGAGCGAGTTTGAGTACCTGCAACATCTGAAAGAGATCAGCCTGGGAAATAAAGTTTTCAAAAACTATATCGGGCAGGGCTACTACGATACCATCACTCCAAGTGTGATACTTCGTAATATTTTCGAGAATCCAGGTTGGTATACACAATACACCCCCTACCAGGCTGAGATTTCCCAGGGTCGCCTGGAAAGCCTGCTGAACTTCCAGACCATGGTGTCTGATCTCACTGGTCTTCCCATTGCCAACGCATCCCTCCTGGATGAAGCCACTGCAGCGGCTGAAGCGATGACCATGTTCTTCAACACGCACAACAAACAGGAACATATCGAGAAACCAAAATTCTTTGTTGATCAGCACGTGTTCCCCCAAACTCTCGATGTGCTCCATACCAGGGCGGTTCCTGTTGGCATCCAGATCGAAGTAGGTGATTATAAAACTGCCCGTATTGACGCTCATTATTTCGGCGCACTGGTACAATATCCCAACGATAAAGGTTCGATAGAAGATTACCGTTCGTTCATTGACAGGGTGCACGAGGCAGGAGGACATGTTGCCATGACCACGGACCTGCTTGCACTCACCTTATTAACTCCTCCGGGCGAACTTGGTGCTGACGTCGCTTGCGGTTCTGCTCAACGCTTTGGTGTTCCGCTAGGTTATGGAGGTCCTCATGCCGCATTCTTTGCGGTAAAAGATGATTTCAAACGCGCTATACCGGGCCGAATCATTGGTGTAAGTATTGATGCCCAGGGAAATCGCGCACTCCGTATGGCGCTACAAACGCGTGAGCAGCATATCAAGCGTGAAAAAGCTACTTCAAATATCTGCACGGCCCAGGCACTGCTTGCCAACATGGCTGCAATGTATGCCGTGTACCATGGAGCAGAGGGCTTGAAAAATATTGCAAAGAAACTGGCCCTGCTCACTCAAACCGTAGCTGAAGCCATTGAAGAAAGAGGCTTCGAACTGATGTCGTCCAATTATTTTGACACCATAACTGTTGTTTGTGATGAAGCGGAAGCAATACATGCAAAAGCAAGAGCCCAGCAGATCAACCTTCGCTATATCGATAACAAACGCATCGGCATTTCACTCGACGAAACAACAACAGTCAGCGATCTTTTTGACCTGATCAACTGTTTTGAAAACGATGTTGATCCGGTAAGCTTCGATATTGACGAAGATGCCACACTGGATCATATACCTGGGTCGCTCACCCGAACTTCTCAATTCCTCACTCATCCGGTTTTCAATTCTTACCGTAGTGAAAGCCAGATGATGAGATATATCAAGATGCTCGAAAACAAAGACCTCTCATTGAACACTTCAATGATCTCTTTAGGTTCCTGCACGATGAAGCTCAATGCAGCAACTGAAATGATCCCGCTTAGCTGGAGTCACTGGAGCCGGATACATCCGTTTGCTCCTGTTGACCAGACCGAAGGATATAAATACATCATCGATAATCTTTCCAAATATCTCTGCGAGATCACAGCATTTGATGCCTGCAGCCTGCAACCAAACAGTGGAGCGCAGGGTGAATATGCAGGGCTGTTGACTATTCGCGATTATCATATTTCACGTGGTGATCACCACAGGAACGTGATGCTGATACCCATCTCAGCACACGGCACAAATCCTGCCTCAGCAGTGATGGCAGGCATGAAGGTGGTAGTTGTAAAAGCACTTGAAAACGGATATATCGATATATCTGACCTCAGGGAGAAAGCGGAAACACACAGCAATGATCTGGCTGGTATAATGATCACTTACCCGAGTACATATGGTGTGTATGAAGAAACGGTAAAAGAGATCACGGCTATCATCCATTCACACGGCGGGCAGGTGTATATGGATGGGGCCAATATGAACGCCCAGGTTGGCTTAACCGCTCCGGGCCTGATCGGCGCCGATGTTTGCCATCTTAACCTCCATAAAACATTTGCTATACCACACGGTGGCGGCGGTCCCGGCATGGGTCCCATCTGCGTTAAATCGCACCTGGCACCTTTTCTGCCCGGACATGTTTTCACTAATGAAAAAGGATCCACAGCGCCTTCCGCTGTCAGTGCAGCACCATACGGAAGCACCTCAATTTTGTTGATCAGTTATGGCTATATCAGGCTCCTCGGACCTGTTGGTGTGAGAAGAGCAACTGAATATGCAATTCTCAATGCGAATTACATGAGGGCCAGATTGCAGCACCAGTTCGATATTCTTTACCTGGGCACAAACGGAACCTGTGCACATGAATTTATTGTTGACCTGAGGCCTTTCAAAAAATCTGCTGACGTGGAAGCTGAGGATGTGGCCAAACGTTTGATAGATTATGGATTCCATGCACCTACCATGAGTTTCCCTGTCCCTGGCACTATCATGATAGAACCCACCGAGTCAGAAGACAAAGCAGAATTGGACCGTTTCTGCGATGCCCTCCTGTCAATAAGGGAAGAGATCAGGACTATCGAAGAAGGTACTACTGACAAAAAAGACAATGTGCTGAAAAACGCTCCTCATACACAGTTCACCGTGACCAGCAATGAATGGGAAAAAAGCTATTCGCGTGAGGAAGCTGCATTCCCGCTTGACTATGTAAGACTGAACAAGTTCTGGCCTAGCGTTTCAAGAGTGAATAACACATTCGGTGACCGTAATCTGATATGCACCTGTGAGCCTGTAAGCGCATACATGGAGGAAGAAGTAAAAAGTTAGCATTAGAAAATATTCCTATTGAGACTATCACAGATCCCGCTCCAATAAAGAGCGGGATTTTTTTGCCTCTCAGTCTACTTAACCATTTCAGCGATCTTACTGACCGGAACAGTGTTCAACATTTTCACAAATGCATCTTCATTCATGTTAGAACATTTCACAGTGATCAATGAAGAGAACACGGGGATCTGCATTTCAGCATAAGGCCTTTTCACCTGGTTCCCTGAATTATCTGTTTCATCCCTGACCTCATATGTATATGAGCCCTTATATCCGTCTACTTTCATCGCCTTCCTGCCTCCCATATTAGCCATCATGGGATTATTAAGCCAGGCATTCAAAGAACCCACTAAAGGTGAATTGGTAATGATATCAACCTCCACTTTATTTTGCTGAGTCACTCCATACTCCCGGTGAATACTGGTTCCGATGAAACCTGAGGTGGCCATTACATTGTCAAAATTTTTGGACAGGGCCATGGAATCCATTTTCTCAGGAAGTATTTTCAGAATTTCCTCGCCTACTTTCATGTCCAGTTGCTGCATGGACAGCATGAGATTATATCGCGTGTCTTCAAGATCATTTTTCCTGAAAGCCTCCTTGGCATTACCAATATATTTTGGGAAATCTGCTCCAAGTTTTCCGGAAGAATTCCCCTGGGCTCTGCCTGTTAAACAGGTCGCACCCAATATGAAGAGTATTATTATCTTTTTCATTGTATTGATTTAACAGGTCAGTTGTTATTTTTCACCAAGAAACTTCTTGATTTTATCTATATCAAAACTATTGACCCCATCCATCATTTCCTGTTCAGACGCAAAGTTGACACCATCCCAAACCAAGGCCGAACCTTGAGTAAGCATGACTACTACAGTATATCCTTTCGAAGCATCATAGCTGATCACACCTTTATTGCCCTTAACCATGATACTTTTCATTTTCTGCTCATTATTCTCCATCTGCGTGTTCATCATTCCCCCATTGAAGTACATAGCCCAGGCTTCCAGCGCCATGTTGAAGATGTCTGCGGCGCGGGCGGTATCGCGCGAAGAAAACGACATCTTGCGC
>DATGXN010000038.1:0-1945 GCA_035298945.1 Chitinophagaceae bacterium
ACTCCGAATAGCAGGTACCAGGGATCCTTGTTGATCTTTGTCTGCCTGTTTTTGCTGATGAGCAGTTCCCAGGCTCAACAAGACAGCAGCTCTCCGGTAACGGAGGCAGCATCAGCAAGACCAAAGCCCCCTAAGCCAGTCAAGAATACGTTTCAAAGTATCTGGATCATCGACAATCAGACTACAATGGTTCCCGTGAAAGGAACTCTTGAAATGGATATCAATCACCGATTCGGTACAGTAAATAACGGTTATGATGATTTCTGGGGCTTGTTTGCCAATTCTAATATCCGCCTGGCAATGAACTATGTTCCCATTAAGAATCTCAATGTTGGTTTCGGCCTTACGAAAAGCAATTCTTTGTGGGATATTAATGTAAAGTATGCGATCATCACGCAAACAAAGGGTATTTATCCTGTCAACGTGAGTTACTATGTCAATGCTGCTGTGGACACAAGGGATGATGCTGTTATATATGACGGTACTGATATCAAACACTATACTGACAGGTTTGTATTCTTTAACCAGCTGCTGATATCAAGGAAATTCAGCGAGAAATTATCTGTACAGGTTGCCCCGAGTATGTCTCACCAGAATGCGGTCAGTGGATTTTATACCAAAAATGACAGCTCTGGTAAAGAAACATACACTTCAATGGAACATAACCATTTTGCAGTAGCAGTTTCAGCCAGGTTTAAACTGACACAGATCTCTTCGCTGATCTTTAATTATGACCAGCCGCTTACCAAACATCCTTCTAATAATCCTAATCCGAATATCTCTTTAGGATTTGAGTTTAATACCAGCAACCACACTTTCCAGGTGTTCGCAGGAAATTATTATTACCTGAATCCACAGCGTAATAATATGTATAACCATAATTCACCATTTTCTTATACAGACAAGGCTACAGGCGAGAAGGTCAAGGGCGGGCAATTCCTCATTGGCTTTAATATCACCAGGCTTTGGAATTATTGATCACATGAACTGTGATGAAGGGTTTCAAATATATGGTCTTAGCAGCGATCGGGTTTATTTACCTGTTGATCGCAACTGGTTGCCGGGACAAGCAGCAGGCAGTGCAAGCCAATTCACAGATGCCAAGCCATTCTGTGAAATTTACTAAGGCTGCATCCTCTTCCGGGGCTACCATGGTGGTGGATAAAAGGTCAGTCTTGTTTTTTCATCCTGATTCCACACAGCTGGAGAGTTTCAAAACAACGGCTAATGCCCAGATCTATGAAAGTGTTACGCACGATTGTTTTTTCCAGATGCGCAATGCCAGGAATGTGTTGAAGAAGTACTGGCCCGGGCTTAGGATCAAAGAAGTGTATGATACCAGGTATATCATTTTTGTGAAGCAAGACAGCAGTATAGTCAGGTACGACCTGGATTCACTGGAGTTTTGTGGCATGGTACTCTTTGATGGAGTTCAGGATCCCAAGATTGCCGACTTGACCAATGTTGACACTGAGCTTGGATTTTATTATAGTAAGAAATAGTGCAAAATTAAAACCTACATAATGCAGGAAACAAAGATCAGGAGATCAAGAAAGAGTTTTTTACTCTGGGCCACCGCAGTTCTGGGTTCACTCACTGCTTTGAGGATGTTCAGGCCGAAGCCTCAACAGGATAAAATTGTGATGTTGACCGAGGATGGAAAGTTGGTGGAGATCGACAGCAACCTGTTAAAATCAGGAGCGAGAAAGGTTACAAATCCCGAGCTGCAGGCATGGGTGAAATCCAGGCCTTCAAAACCATAAACATATTGTTATGAGTTGTTCATGCGGAAAAAATAATTGCAATTCAAATCCAGAGTCCAATTCGCGGAGGGAGTTTCTTGCCATGGGACTTCTCGCAACGCTCGCAGCTGCCGGATGTAGCGACAACAATCCGTTCCAACCTGAAGAACCAGTTGCATTAACAGGGGAGAAAGTGAAGTTGT
>DATGXN010000039.1:0-3434 GCA_035298945.1 Chitinophagaceae bacterium
TGCAGCCGCAGATCAATGCGGGAGAGCAGTACCAGTATATCAGCGGGTGCAACCTGAAGACGGAAATGGGTAAAATGCACGGCACCTATTTAATGGAAGATATCGCCACAAAAAAGCAGTTTTCAGTCAATATTCCGGTATTTGAGATGCTGGTGCCTTTCAAAATGAATTAAAAAGTCAAAAAACAGGGATTTAGCCACCTTTTTTGATTTTTTGCTTTTGACTTTTTACTTGGGTTTTAACATCCTCCCTAAGCCCTTTTTTCGTACCTTTACGCCGCTAAACGGCCATTTCAACCGTTCTTTTAAACTTTTAATTAGTCAGTTTTTCCCGCATGCAGTACAAAGTCAGTTTTAACAACAGCAATAAGGTTTTCTTCAACACCTTGAAATCTGCTGTTGATGAGTATTTCTCAAAGAATAATATCAGGAAAACAGGTAACAGCAAGCTCTACATCAAATCAGCGATCCTGATCACAGCTACGCTGGCCATTTATGTAAGCGTAATGGTGATCCCGATGCCAGGTTGGCTTGGGGTGCTGTTGGCGGCCTGTTTTGGCGCCGGCATGGCCTGGATCGGCTTCAATATCATGCACGATGCCTGCCATGGCAGTTATTCCACCAAGAAATGGGTGAATTACGTCTTTGGCCTCAGCATGAACGCCCTCGGCGGGAATGCATTTCTCTGGAAACTGAAACATAACATCATCCATCATACTTATACTAACGTAGACGGTGTGGACGATGATATCAATAATATGCCCTTTATGCGGGAGTGCGCTTCGCAGCCATGGAAGCCGATGCATAAGTTCCAGGGTTACTATATGTTCATGTTGTACGGATTCACGTCTATTTTCATGTGGATATCGGACTTCATTAAATATTTTTCCAAGAAAGTATATACTACGGAACTGAAGCCGATGGACTTCACCGAGCATTTTATTTTCTGGGCCAGTAAGGTCATGTATATCGTGGTATATGTGGTGATCCCCGTGGCAGCACTTGGATGGCAGGCCTGGCTGATAGGATTCCTGGTGATGCATTTTGTGCTGGGACTGATCCTTGCGCTGGTATTTCAACTGGCTCACGTAGTTGAGCACGCTGAATTCACCGCAGCAGGTGTTGAGCCCCTGAAGATAGAGAACGAATGGGCCATTCACCAGGTGAAAACCACTGCAAATTTTGCAGCTAAAAGCAAACTGGTCACCTGGCATTGCGGAGGTCTGAACTTCCAGATAGAACACCATCTGTTCCCACGTATCAGTCATATTCATTATCCCGAGATAAGTAAGATCGTTCGCGATACCTGCGAGAAATTCGGTCTCAGGTATAATTATTTCCCAACTATGGCGCAGGCGGTTCATTCGCATTTTAAGGTGATGGATGAGCTGGGGCAACGTCCATAATTAGATAGAGAGTTAGTTAGATAGGGAGATAGGGAGCATTCTAGCGCCTGTCTCCCTTTTCTTTTTCTCTCTTCTTTTTAGTTTCTTTAGCGGTAGCAATACTCTTATTGATAATCTTCTTGATTATTGCGAGGTCATTTTTTACCTCATCTTTTATCTCGATGAATTTTTCACAAAGGCATAGCCAGTATTCAGTTTCATTTGCTTCTTTACACGCTATTTTCAATTTGTGAATAAAGTCATCTGTAGTTTCTGCATGTTGGGCTTCATGTGCCATGGCCCCAATAGCAGTAGCAGCCTTCATCAACTGCCTGGATATGACATATTGCTTTAGGTCATCTATCTGATTACACAGATCTATGATCTTTTTTGAAAACTCTATCGTCCTTTGCCCCAACAACTTTCTCTCCATGCAATAAAGCTAGCTCGGGCATCCATGGAATGCAAAGGAAAACCATCATAAAAATTCAGGGAAAATAAACCTAGAATACTAGCTATTTAACTATCTAACTATCTCTCTATCTTATTTCGGTTTGTATTTCGACAATTCATAAATCTTTCGATTGTCAATAGAAAGAAGCTGCTGCAAACTCGTTTCAGGAAACTTCTCCATATAGGCTTCCACGATCTGCTTGCCTACAAACAAAGCGATGTAGCCCGGAGAGTTTTCACCCAGCTCCATTGTTTTCGGACCTTCGCCAACAAAGGTTTTAAGTTTCTGGTAATCCGTTTCGAACAAAAGATTATTGGTGGCAAACGTATTCCAGATCAGGCCTTCATTCTTGTAACATCCTTCCAACTGCGCTTTTGTATAACCGATCTTCAGTGTGTCCGCCGTTTTGGGAAGTAAGCGATCAAGTATATAAAGCCTTTTTCCTTTGTCTACCATCTGGTCTACCAGGGCTTTGCTGCGCGACTGGTCTGGATAGATATCATCAATGATGTTCTTCGCACAGTTTACAGCAATATATTCAGGTTCAAATCTGCGGGATATGTATTCCGGATAACCCTGCCCGCCATCCTGCATATAAAAAGAAGAGCTTCCACCGAGGTGCATTTGCAAGCCAACACCAAGCCCGGAGGTAGTGATGATATCGCCCGACCAGCCAAGTGATGCTTCATAAAATGCGTCCATCGGACCGATGAAAGTGATCAGTTTCGCCGGTTGCTGGTATTGCGGAAAATAATGCTTTACATATTTTAACATCTGCTCAACTTCCTTTGCATAAGGCGTGAAGTTGGAGATCTTTTTATCTGCAGTTTCCTTTAATGTTCTGAAATCCGTGATGAATTTTTTCAGGATCAGGCCTGCCTGCGGATCGCCGGCAGGTACGCCGAGGATATTGGCCATGAAATCAACCAGGAACTGAGGATATTTCTGCTGCATGGCCTGGATAGATGCGGCCATGTTGGCGGTATCCATGGCAAACAGGTCCTGTTCAAAACGCTGAACCTCGAGGTTGATCTTAATGCCTGACACATCAGGAGTACGGTCAGCATTTTTGCAGGATGCGGCAAGGAGAACGAGGATGGTGATTACAAGTATAGGTCTCATAATGCGGATATGGATTGCAAGGATAACGAATTTTAGGAAACAATTCGTGAACTTTGCAGGATGAAGATCTACCTGGCACAGCAGAATTATCATATCGGTAACTTTGAAGAGAATACCAAAAAGATCATCCTTGCCATTCAGGAAGCCAAAGCAGCGGGAGCCGACCTGGTGGTGTTTTCTGAACTGAGCATCTGCGGTTACCCGCCCCGCGACTTCCTCGAGTTTTCAGATTTCATAGATAAGTGTTACCAGGCCATTGACGAGATCAGGGCCCATGCAGATACCATTGGAGTGATCGTAGGTGCCCCGCAGAGAAACCCTAAACCTGCAGGTAAAGATCTGTTCAACGCAGCCTGGTTATTATATGAGAAAGAAGTGAAAGCAGTAGTTCACAAAACACTGCTGCCTACCTACGATGTATTTGATGAGTACAGGTATTTCGAGCCGGGTTATGAATGGCAGGTGGTGCCTTTT
>DATGXN010000040.1:0-2728 GCA_035298945.1 Chitinophagaceae bacterium
AGATAAGTGTTACCAGGCCATTGACGAGATCAGGGCCCATGCAGATACCATTGGAGTGATCGTGGGTGCCCCGCAAAGAAATCCCAAACCTGCCGGTAAAGATCTGTTCAACGCAGCCTGGTTATTATATGAGAAAGAAGTGAAAGCAGTGGTGCACAAAACACTGCTGCCTACCTACGATGTATTTGATGAGTACAGGTATTTCGAGCCGGGTTATGAATGGCAGGTGGTGCCTTTTAAAGGCGTGAATATTGCCCTAACCATTTGTGAAGACATCTGGAACCTGGGCGATAATCCACTCTATCGTATCTGCCCCATGGATATGCTGATCAGCCAGAAGCCTGCACTGATGGTCAATATCTCAGCATCTCCTTTTGACTATGACCATGATGAGGACCGCAAAGAAGTGATCAGGCAGAACGTGAAAAAATATCACCTCCCTATGGTCTACTGTAATGCAGTGGGTTCACAAACCGAGATCGTATTCGATGGTGGGAGCCTGGTATATAAGGCCAATGGTGAATTGGTCAAGGAGATGAAATATTTTGAAGAAGATCATTTTCTGGCCGAGCTGGAACTGGATCATGCAGCATCAACTGCGGATGTGGACAGGACCATTCACCTGGAAGTATTTGATAAAGACATGCGTGTTGGCAAGATCGGTGATCCGGATAAAGTGATCGAATATCTCACCCGTGAAAATAATATTGCGCAGATCTACCAGGCCCTGGTGATGGGCATAAAAGACTATTTCGCAAAGATGGGCTTTAAGAAGGCCATATTGGGAAGCAGTGGCGGGATAGACAGTGCAGTGACGCTGGCCATTGCCTGTGAAGCTTTAGGTAAGGATAATGTTATGGCAGTGCTGATGCCTTCTCAATATTCAACTTCACATTCGGTGGCTGATGCTGAGGCCTTGAGTGATAAGCTCGGTAATCCATATCAGATCATTCCCATCAAAGATGTTTATGAAGCATTTCTTACTGCATTGAAGCCTGTGTTCAAAGACCTTCCATTCAGTCTCGCAGAAGAGAATATACAAAGCCGCACAAGAGGAAATCTATTGATGGCTATTGCGAATAAATTCGGATACATCCTTCTGAATACTTCCAACAAAAGTGAACTGGCTACTGGTTATGGAACACTTTATGGCGATATGGCAGGAGGTTTGAGTGTTTTGGGCGATGTGTATAAAATGCAGGTTTATGCACTGGCGAAATATATCAACCGAAACGAAGAGATCATTCCAAACAATATACTGGTTAAGCCTCCTTCAGCAGAATTAAGGCCGGGGCAGAAAGACAGTGACAGCTTGCCCGAGTATGAGATCCTGGATAAGGTGCTTTACCAATATATAGAAAGAAGACAGGGTCCCCGGGAGATCATTGCCATGAATATTGACGAGGCTTTAGTGCGCAGGGTGCTTAAGCTGGTGAATACCAACGAATACAAAAGAAACCAGTTCTGTCCCATCATCCGGGTGAGTACAAAGGCGTTTGGTGTTGGAAGAAGAGTGCCTATTGTAGGGAAATACCTCGGATAGAGAGTCAGTGAGTCAGAGAGCCAGAGAGACAGGGCGGCAAAAAAATAAACAATTAGCTAAATGGCAATCAGCTAATTAGCCAATTATTGTAGTTTGGCAGAATCATTGCTATTCTAAAGAGTAAAATTGAATCTTAAACTCTAAACATGGTACAAACAGCGGAGGATATCCGTCAATTGAACGACCGCATCCAGCAGGCATCAACATTCATCGACAAGATCGAGCAGGAAATAGCCCACGTGATCGTTGGGCAGCATTATATGGTCAGCAGGTTGCTGATCGGTCTCCTGAGCAGCGGCCACGTGCTGCTGGAAGGGGTGCCCGGACTAGCCAAAACCCTTGCCATCAAATCGTTATCACAAACCATAAAGGCCCAGTTCAGCAGGATTCAGTTTACTCCTGATCTCCTGCCAGCGGACGTGATCGGTACGTTGATCTATAATCAGCAGACCCACCAGTTTGTAGTCAGGAAAGGTCCCATATTCGCCAATTTCATTTTGGCGGATGAGATCAACAGGGCACCAGCCAAGGTCCAGAGCGCCCTGCTGGAAGCCATGCAGGAAAGGCAGGTGACCATTGGTGATAGTACCTATAAGCTGGATGAGCCTTTTCTGGTACTGGCCACTCAGAACCCCATAGACCAGGAAGGAACCTATCCCTTACCTGAGGCACAGGTTGACCGTTTTATGCTGAAAGTTCTGATCGATTATCCCAACCGGGACGAAGAGCAGATGATCATCAGGCAAAATGTCAATGGCCAGCAAGCGCAGGCCAGGGTGAACCACGTTGCGACGATAGAAGAGATCCTGCTGGCCAGGGACCTGGTCAGAAAGATCTATATGGACGAAAAAATTGAAAACTATATTCTCGATATCGTCTTTGCTACCCGTTTTCCTGAAAAGTACAAGATGGAAAAACTCAAGCCGCTGATCTCTTACGGAGGTTCGCCGCGGGCAAGTATAAACCTCGCACTGGCCGCTAAGGCACATGCCTTCATCAGTAAAAGGGGCTATGTAGTTCCGGATGATGTGAAGAGCATTGCAAAAGATGTGATGCGTCATCGTATCGGACTTACATATGAAGCCGAAGCTGAGAACGTGAACAGTGAATTCATTGTTGATGAGATCCTCAGAAATGTGCAGGTACCCTGATGCTCACCACTGCTGAAATATTAAAAAAGGTCAG
>DATGXN010000041.1:0-7582 GCA_035298945.1 Chitinophagaceae bacterium
GAATCGAAAAAAAATCGCGCAGGAGGTCTCTATCCCGCTTATCTGATGCATTAACCGGCTAATTTGTTAACCGGTTAGCACACTTAAATAAAATTTATTACCTCAGGCGGTCCAGGCTTTTGATCATCTTCTCATCACTGCGTATTCCCTGGTAAGCGAGGAAAAAGAATATCACCATCAGGCCGGGCATGATGGCTCCGAACTTCCAGGCGCTTTCTTTAAAGTTCTGGGTGGTTTTGAAATCATTCACCAGGTAAACTTCCAGTGCGATGATGCCCAGCGAAAGCAAGAGACCAATGATCGCGAGATTTTTCTGTGTTTTCCTGTTCTTGTATAAAAAAATCGTAATGAAGCCAAGCAGGCAGGTAGCGATGATAGAGGCAAACAATAACAGGTTTTCAGGCCCTATAAAATTCTTCACAGAACCATCCTGTAACGTCCCATTCCAAAGCGGAAGCTGATAAGTCAGCAATCCGGCAACACCGGCAAGCAATAACCAAACTGACTGTATACGTTGAATCATAGCGATGATTTGTTCAAAAATACTAATCGTTTAAAAGCAAGACATTCCCGTTTGATTCAAATCTTATCCAAACTCAGGATAAAGCGGGTAAGCAGACATCAGTGATTTTACTTCAGCGTTCACTGATTCTACTACGCTGTTGTTGTCAATATTCATCAGCACTTTATCTATTAACGCTACAACAGTTTCCATATCTGCTTCTTTCAGGCCCCTGGTTGTGATCGCAGGTACGCCTACCCGTATGCCCGATGTCACAAACGGGCTCTTATCGTCATAAGGCACAGCATTTTTGTTCAGGGTGATATGTGCCCTATCCAGTGTTTCCTGTGCTTTTTTGCCGGTGATATTTTTATTTCTGAGGTCGATCAGCATCAGGTGATTATCTGTTCCGCCACTGATGATCGAATAACCGCGATCTACAAAGCTTTTGGCCATGGCCTGGGCGTTTGATTGGATCTGGTTTGCGTATAATGTGAAATCGTAAGAAAGAATTTCGCCAAATGCCACCGCTTTCGCAGCGATCACATGCTCCAATGGTCCGCCCTGGGTGCCGGGGAAAACAGCCATGTCGAGCAGGTTGCTCATCATCCTGGTATTTCCTTTTACATCTTTCAGGCCAAAAGGATTTTCAAAATCCCTGCCCATCAGAATAATACCACCCCTTGGGCCGCGCAGTGTTTTATGCGTGGTAGAGGTTACAAAATGGCAATGATCAAATGGTGATTCGAGCAGACCTTTCGCGATAAGTCCTGCCGGGTGCGCGATATCCGCCATCACAAAAGCGCCCACTTCATCAGCAACGGCCCTGATGCGTTTATAATCCCAATCGCGGCTATAGGCAGACGCGCCACAAATAATGAGTTTAGGATTGTGCTGCCTGGCCTGGGCTTCGAGCATATCGTAGTCCACCAGTCCATCTTCTCTTCTTACACCGTAAAAAACGGGATTATAGATCTTCCCGCTGAAATTCACAGGCGAGCCATGGGTGAGGTGTCCGCCCATTGCGAGGTCTAGTCCAAGAATAGTATCTCCCGGCTGGAGAATGGCCAGCATGACAGCTGCATTCGCCTGGGCTCCTGAGTGAGGCTGTACATTCGCGTATTCGCAATTGAATACCTGCTTGATCCTGTCGATGGCAATCTGTTCCGTCTGATCCACGATCTCGCAGCCCCCATAATACCTTCTGCCCGGGTAACCTTCTGCGTACTTATTGGTCATGACATTCCCCATGGCCATCATAACGGGGTATGAAGTAAAATTTTCAGATGCGATCAGCTCAATCCCGTTACGCTGACGTTCCAGTTCCTTGCGAATGAGGTCGAATACTATCTTGTCCATGGGCGCAAAGGTAATCGAATTGGCGTATTGACGGATTTACGGATGGGCGGATGTTGAAAATTCGTTAATCCGCAAATCATTCGGTCCGCCAATTCGATTATTTACAAACCCTTACTTTTGTCGCTATGAAGGCGATCATTCCGGTAGCAGGGGCAGGCACTAAACTGCGGCCTCATACCTATACTCAACCAAAGGCCCTGATCCCGCTTGCAGGTAAAACAATTCTAAGCATCATAGTTGACCAGCTCATAGAGGCTGGAATTAAAGAATACGTTCTGGTAGTAGGCTACCTGGGGGATAAGATCCAGGACTATGTCAAAGAACATTATCCGGGTTATACATTTCATTTCATCCAGCAGAACGAGCGATATGGCCTGGGTCATGCGATCTACCTGACCAAGGATATCGTTGGTTATGACGACATATTCATCGTTCTCGGTGATACGATCTGTGAGTACGATGTGGAGTCTTTCGTCCACCAGGAAGGATCAGTGTTGGGCGTGAAGAAGGTGGATGACCCGCGCAGTTTTGGGGTGGCGGAAATGGACGAAGAAGGGGCGATCACCCGTGTGGTGGAGAAACCCCAGATCCCTAAATCGAATATGGCCCTGGTGGGGTTGTATAAGATCACACAGAGCAAATTACTTTTCGACTGCCTGGAAACCCTGATCCGCGACGGCATAACCAGCAATGATGAATACAGTCTTACTGATGCGCTCGAATGCATGATCAAATCCGGCGCACAATTCAAGTCGGCAAAAGTCCAGAACTGGTTCGACTGCGGTAGAAAAGACACCCTGCTGGAAAGCAATGCCACGCTGCTGAAGAAGCTGGGAGGCGTAATTTCCGAAGAGCATGTTTTTGAGAATGTGATCATCATACCTCCAGTCAGCATAGCACCCGGATGCGAGATACGCAACTCCATCATCGGTCCGAATGTCGCGATCGGTGAGAAAACAAATATCAATTACTCCATAGTAAAAGATTCCATCATCGGATCATTCTCCAAACTCTTTGATGTTGTGCTCCATGATTCCCTGATCGGCAGTGATACCGAGATCAAGGGTGAAACGCGGACGTTGAATATTGGGGACAATACGGAGATAGACCTGGGTTAGATAGAGAGATAGAGAGATAGTAAGATAGGGAGCATTCTTTTTGCGAGTTACTGCATTAAGCATGCTCTCTATCTTTCTATCTCCCTATTTTTCTATCTTCATTGGTATGAATAGAATTACCTCTCTTTTCAATATCGAATTTCCCATCATCCAGGCCGGCATGGTATGGGCCAGCGGATGGCGACTGGCTTCTGCAGTCAGCAATGCAGGTGGATTGGGATTGATCGGTAGCGGCAGCATGTATCCCGATGTATTGAGAGAACATCTGCAGAAATGTAAACAAGCCACAGATAAACCATTTGGAGTCAATATTCCTCTTTTGTATGCAGATGTTGAGAAGCACTTACAGATCTGCATCGAGGAAGGAGTGAAGATTATTTTTACCTCGGCAGGCAACCCTAAAACCTGGACCGGTATCTTAAAAGACAAGGGGATCAAAGTGGTACATGTGGTCAGCAGCAGCAAGTTTGCTAAGAAAGCAGAAGAAGCAGGATGCGATGCTGTAGTTGCCGAAGGGTTTGAAGCCGGTGGGCATAATGGGAGAGAGGAAACTACAAGTTTTGTGCTGATCCCATTGGTCAGGGAAGCTGTATCCATTCCGGTGATAGCGGCAGGAGGAATAGCAACCGGTCGACAGATGCTGGCAGCGATGGTGCTGGGAGCAGATGGTGTGCAGGTTGGAAGCCGCTTCGTTGCTTCGGAGGAAGCTTCCTCGCATATTTCTTTTAAGAATGCCGTGATCCATGCAACAGAAGGAGATACACATTTGTCACTTAAACAGGTAGTGCCCGTGCGGTTATTGAAAAACAGGTTTTATGAACTGGTGCAGGCCGCAGAGAACCGGGGCGCTACAAAGGAAGAACTGATCAGTTTGCTGGGCCGGGGCAGAGCGAAGAAAGGAATGTTTGAAGGCGAATTGGAAGATGGAGAACTGGAGATCGGCCAGGTGGCAGCTTTGGTGAAGAATATTCTGCCTGCAGCAGAAATTGTTAAAGAAATATGGAATGAGTACAAGAAGACAAAAGAAGATATATTTTTATAATACAAACTGACTTATGCGATCCCTCAAACTCCTATTCACCTGCATGTTGCTGACCGGCGCCGCACAATTGCACGCGGAAAATAAAGTGGGTACAGAAATGGTATTTGGAAAAATCTTTTCTGATGAAACCAGTAAGCCGCTGAAAGATGTTACCATCACTGCCGTGCTTCTGAATAAAAAAGAGAAGCACACTATTTCTGATGCTGATGGTGAATTCGGACTCAATGAGCTGAAACCGGGAGTTTATAAAATCATCTTCGAAAAAGACGGTTACAGGAAAATTGTGAAGGATAAAGTCACTGTGAAAGCCAATTCGCAAATTGAACTGAATATTGAGATGGAGCAGAATATGTATTTCGACCTGGCACCCTCACCATTGCATTTTTTCCAGACATAAAATTTTTGCAGAGTATAAAATGAAAATGTGCGAATGAAACCATTCGCACATTTTTTATTCTCACATTCCCCACATTCATCACATTTATCACATTCAGAAAATAATGCTGTAGGCATTATTTTCTGAATGCCCATTTCGCCATCTCTTTCCAGCTGGCCTTCTTACCATACATAAGTATACCAGTTCTGTACACCTTGCCGGCGAACCATGTGGTGACCAGGAATCCTGCGATCAGGCTGACCATAGACAATCCCAATTGCCAGTAAGGCACGGTTTGTGGTACTCCAAACGGTATTCGCCCCATCATTACAATGGGCGAAGTGAATGGTATGATACTGGCCCATACGGCAACAGGGCTGTTTGGATTCTGCAAGCTGCTGGTGAGTATGATGAAACCGAAAATGATAGGCATGGTAATAGGCAGCATCAGCGATTGCGCTTCCTGGGGATCTTCATTGATCACACTACCGATAGCTGCGAATAACGCGGCGTAAAAAAGATAGCCACCCAGGAAATAGAACAGGAAGCAGAAAATGATCAGGCCCCAGTTCACGCCTTCTACTAAGGTGGTTTTGGCCTCCATGATCTTCAAAGCCATCGTGTTGTTGGCTCCGCCCGGCATGCCTTGCTGCGATTGTTGTGCATCCTGGATCTGCTGTAAAGTTTCGGCCGGCAGGAAGAACTGCATAGACGACATCAAAGCAAATATCAAAATGATCCAAAGCAGGAACTGGGTAAGTCCTACTCCCGCGATACCTATGATCTTGCCCATCATCAGTTCAAAAGGCTTGCACGAGGATACGATCACTTCAGCGATACGGTTCATTTTCTCCTCTGCCACACCTCTCATCACCATGGCGCCAAAAATGAACATGGTGATATAGATCAGGATACCACTGCCGAAGCCCACTCCATAGGCAAGGCCGGCATTGGCTTGCCTGGATTCACCGTTCTTTTCTTTTACAATATTATTCAGGTTCACGGCATTGTCACTTGCTTTGCTGATGGAGTCCAGTGTTGTTTTCTCAATTCCTCTTTGCTCCAGCATGTTGTTCTCGATCGCTTTATTGAGTTGCCTTTCGATGTAGCCTTTTGAATCAAGCCCAAATTGTTTATTCGATCTGAGCTCATACTTGTTTGAGCCTACTGCTGGCAGATAAAGTATTCCATCGTATCCTTTGGCTTCGTAGTTGGTGCTGTCCGCCACGGCCTTGAAATCAAAGATCACAGAAGCCGAATCGCTCTTCATGTTGTGTTGGAAAAAACCAGGATCATTCACCACGGCCACTTTTCTTTTTTCACGGGATTTTATGGCGAAGAAAGTTGATCCCACAATGAAAAGGATCATCACTATAGGAAGCATGAATGTGGAAAGTATGAAGGTCTTATTCTTTACCCTTGTCAGGTATTCACGTTGTATGATCAGTCCTATTTTATTCATGACGATTTCTTAAGCATTAATGGTTTCAAATTGCCTGGCCCTGGGAGTGGCTTCTACCAGCCTGATGAAAATATCATTCAGCGAAGGAAGTATTTCATTGAAGGAGTGGATGTGAAGCCCCTTGGTGATGAAGAACTGAAGAATATCGTTGGTGGAAAAATCTTCATTCTTCTTGATCACCAGCTCATGATCGTTCTTGCTGATCACCTGGAACAGGTGGATAGCGGTATGTTCAGGAAGAAGCTGATCTTCAAACTCGATCCGGAAAAGATTTTCCTTAAAATCATTCTTTACATTTTTCACAGATCCGTCCAGGATCTTTTTCCCTTTATTCAGCAGGATGATATGGTTGCAGATCTCTTCCACCTGCTCCATTCTATGTGTGCTGAATATAATGGTATGTCCGAGCTTCGACATCCTGAAGATCTCGTCTTTGATCAGGTTGGCGTTGACGGGGTCAAGGCCACTGAAAGGTTCATCCAGGATAATGAGATCCGGTTCGTGCAATACCGTAGTAACGAACTGCAGTTTCTGGCTCATGCCCTTACTCAGGTCTTCCACTTTTTTGTCCCACCAGCTTTGCATTTCGAATTTGACGAACCACTCCTTGATCTTTTCGCGGGCTTCCTGCCTGCTCAGGCCTTTGAGTTGCGCCAGGTAAATAGCCTGTTCGCCGATCTTCATCTTCTTATATAATCCCCTTTCTTCGGGCATATACCCGATGTCTCCAATATCATTGACGGGATTGAATGGTTTGCCATTCAGGTTGATCTCGCCTTCATCCGGGTAAAAGATCCCGGTGATCATTCTGAGCAGGGTTGTTTTACCTGCCCCGTTGGGTCCCAATAGTCCGAAGATGGATCCTTTGGCAATAGAGAAGCTTACGTCGTCAACAGCTTTTTGGGTGGCAAAGTATTTCTTGAGGTTTTTTACCTCCAATAGGTTTTGCATAATCCTTTAGTTGGTTGAAATTAGTTTATGTTACGTGGCACCGGAAAATTATTTATACAAATGGGCTATGGTCATGGCCAGTTTTTCACCATCCATGGCGGCACTCACAATTCCTCCTGCATAGCCTGCTCCCTCGCCGCAGGGATAGAGATTACTGATCTGCGGATGATGGAAACCTTCCGTACGGGGTATCCTGACCGGAGATGAGGTTCGGCTTTCAGTGGCTACTACCACTGCTTCATTAGTGAGATATCCTTTCATCTTTTTACCAAAGGCAACAAAACCTCCCCGAAGCCTTTCATGGATGAACGGTGGTAACACATTCTCGAGGTCATGGGATCTTATCCCAGGTAGGTAGGAGCAGCCGGGCAGACCCGAAGAATGGCGCTTTGCTGTAAAATCTGACATGCGTTGGGCGGGCGCAACAAATTTTCCTCCACCAGCCTGGTAGGCCTTCTGCTCCACAACCTGCTGAAATCTCATAAGTGCCAGAGGGTCAATAGGATCTGTATGTAAAGAAGGGAAAAACTTCTTTGTAGAATTCAATACCAGGTCTTTCATATTGACTTCCACTACCATACCTGAATTGGCATATTCGTTATCTCTCTTAGATGGACTCCACCCATTCACCACCAGTTCTCCCGGTGAAGTGGAAGCGGGCGCAATGATCCCACCAGGACACATGCAAAATGAGAAGACGCCTTTATTTTCTACCTGTTCAACCACGCTGTAAGCAGCAGGTGGCAGGAAAGGGTCCCGCACGGCGCAATGG
>DATGXN010000042.1:0-15135 GCA_035298945.1 Chitinophagaceae bacterium
TACATGTATCAATGGGATCTGACGGAACTGAATGGGAAATCTGTAGCCGCTAACTCCGGAGCGAAATTGCTTTTCTTGCCTGGCCAGATCGGTGGTGTTACGGGCAGTACCGGTTGCAATAATCTTAAGGGTACCATGGAGCTGGCAACGGACCATCGGATCAGGTTTTCTCCGCTGGCCGTTACGCAGAAAGCTTGCATCGGTGCCAATATTGAACAGGAGTTTCTCAAGAGCCTGGAACAAGCTAAACTTTGGAGTATTAACAATAGCCAGTTAGAATTGATCGATGGTGCAAAGGTGCTGGCAAAATTCAATGGAGTCAAGCCATCTGCACCTGCTACTTTACCAGAAGAATTTAAAGGCAACTGGGAGCTTGAATACATCACAGGTCCAAGGATCGCTTTCGAAGGTCTTTATCCTGATAAGAAACCAACCCTTATCTACGAAGGCGGCACTGAATATAAAGGCAATACCAGTTGTAACGGGATGGGCGGAAATCTCATGGTCACAGCCACAGGTGTTATTTTCAATCCTCCTATAACCACCATGATGGCCTGCCCCGGTAATGGCGAGCAGACTTTTTTGAAAACCTTCAAAGAAGTTGATAGCTATGAAATCAAAGACGGCAAGTTGATCTTAAAGTCAAAAGGAGTGGAGATGATGAGGTTTGTAAGGAAGTAAAAAGTTTTTACTTTTTACTTTTTACTTCTTAATTTCTACGATGCTATCAAGGAGGGATTTTATTCAATCTTCATTAGCGCCGCTGTTGGTTGCGCCGCATCTTGACATCTTTCGGAAAAAAGGGTTTAAAATAGGGGCCTGCGATTGGTCCCTGGGCAAGAGTGCCGATCCAACCGCATTGATGGTCGCAAAACAGATCGGTCTTTCCGGTGTGATGGTGAACATGGGCTCGGTAAAAGATGATCTGCATCTTCGTAAGACAGAAGTTCAGGACGAGTATATCAGGCTATCCAAAGAAACAGGCGTTGCTATTTCCAGCCTTGCCATTGGCCAGCTCAATGATGTGCCCTATAAATCTGATCCCCGCACGGAGCAATGGGTATGGGACAGCATTGACGTGGCGAAGCGATTCAGGGTTCCCGTTATACTACTCGCATTTTTTGTGAAGAATGATCTCCGGAATGATGAAGCGGGAATAAAAGAGACCATTTCGCGATTAAAGAAAGTTGCACCCAAAGCAGAGAAGGAGGGCGTTATCCTGGGCCTGGAAACTTATCTCGACGCCGCCGGGCATAAACGAATTATAGACGCCGTTGGATCTCCAAATATCAAAGTGTACTATGATTTCAGGAATACTGCAGATGCTGGCCACGATCCCATAGATGAATTCAGGAAACTCGGCAAAGACCTGGTTTGTGAACTCCATATGAAGGAAAATCAATTCCTGTTGAGCAAGGGAAGCCTGGACTGGCAGGGCATCAGCAACATGATCGAAGAGATCGGTTACCGGGGCGATCACTGGATGCAGATCGAATGGTCGCTGCCCGATAAAGCTGACCTTGTCAGCTCATATATTCAGAATAAAGAATTTCTTCGCGGGCATTTCGCAACTTCCACAAAATAAAATATGAAGTATTTTCTTGCTGTTCTTCTGATCATGAGTTTGTCGTTCTCCGTAAAACTCGATAAGGAAGATCTGTATGTGCCTGATGACCTGGTTGCGGAACTTTGGGCAGAGTCGCCCATGTTTTACAATCCCACCAATATGGATGTGGACATCAAAGGCCGGATCTGGGTAACCGAAGCAGTGAATTACAGGAACTTCAATAATGATTCAAACAAGACCTTGCATCATTCGAAAGGCGACAGGGTGATGATCCTCGAGGATACGGATAATGATGGCAGGGCTGATAAGTCAAAGATTTTTGTGGAAGACAAGGATCTGGTTTCTCCGGTAGGCATTGCCGTTATCGGGAACAAGGTGATCGTTTCCTGTTCGCCGAACCTGATCGTATATACAGATGAGAATGGTGATGATGTGCCTGATCAAAAAGAGATCTTCCTGACTGGATTCGGAGGACTGGATCATGATCACTCTCTTCATGCTGTATATGCAGGCCCGGATGGGCGATGGTATTTCAATGTGGGCAATGCAGGCCCGCATGTGGTGAAAGATAAGTCTGGTTTCACGCTGAGATCTGGAAGTATTTATACGGGTGGATCGCCCTATAACAACAAGAACCAGGGGAATATGAGATCGGATGATGGGAAGGTTTGGGTGGGAGGACTGGCATTACGTATAGACCCTAATGGGAAAGGATTGACAGTCATGGGGCATAATTTCAGGAACTCGTATGAAGTGATCCCTGATTCCTATGGACAACTTTGGCAGAATGACAATGATGACCAGGTTGTGGCTTGCAGAGCCAGCTGGCTGATGGAGGGAGGCAATGCGGGATTCTTCAGCCAGGACGGCACTCGTTATTGGCAGGCGGATCAAAGGCCGGGGCAGGAGATCTTTGATGCGCACTGGCACCAGGATAATCCCGGTGTAATGCCTGCAGGATGCAATACGGGTGCTGGCGCACCGACGGGAGTAACCGTAATTGAGTCAGATGCATTGGGAGAAAAATATCTGGGGATGTTTCTAAGTGCTGATGCAGGTCGCAACGTGGTATTTGGATTTCGTCCAACGTTAAAGGGGGCTGGATTTGAAATGGGGAAACCGGAGAACCTCATAACCTCACTGAAGAAAGATAATCAGCGTTATGTATGGAACGATACGGCATTTGACAGGCAGAAGGAAATGTGGTTCAGGCCCAGTGATGTGACCATTGGAACAGATGGGGCGATCTATGTGGCGGACTGGTACGATCCGGTTGTTGGTGGGCATCAGATGCGGGATAGGAAGGGGTACGGGAGGATCTACAGGATAAGCCCGCGAAATAAAAAATTAACGAAGCCTGTTTATGACCTTAGTTCAGTGGCCGGACAAATTGAAGTTTTAAAAAGTCCTGCCATTAATGTGCGCAACACTGGATTTGCATTGCTACGTGCGCAGGGTGATAAACTAAGTGAGGAAGTGAGTGAGTTAGTAAAAGAGAGAAATCCATATATAAGGGCAAGGGCGATCTGGTTGCTGTCCCAGCTGGGAGAGAAGGGGCGTTCCAAAGTCAATGCATTGCTTGATGATAAAGATGAGAGGATCAGGGCTGTGGCATACAAGTCTTTATTAGCTTCCGGGGCAGATGTGCTTCCACTTGCGAGTAAGATGGCGGATGATCCCTCTGCTTTTGTGCGTCGGGAACTGGCTGCATCACTGCGGGATGTTGAGGGTTCAGGTGATATCGTTGGGAAGTTGATCAGATCTTATCCAGGAGGAGACAGGTGGTATCTCGAAACCTTAGGTGCTGCCATGGATAAAGACGCCGCGGGTTATTATGCCTATGCCAAAGATATTTTTGCGAAAGGCAGATCACCGTTGGAATGGAACAGGGAGATGGCTGAGATCGCCTGGAGACTGCATCCAGTGGAGGCTTTGAAAGATCTGGAGATGCGGGCAGGCAGTGCAGGGCTTGATGCTGGTGCCAGAATGCAGGCTTTGAATGCCATTGCTTTTATTAATGATGCTGCAGCCGCAAATGCCATGTTGGGTTTGTCAAAGTCATCGCTGAAAGATGTAGCTGAGCAATCCATGTACTGGTTATCCTTCCGGCAAACGAACGACTGGTACAGCTTGTTGGATTGGTCTACAATTGATCTTAATACTGCCTACCAGAGAAAGCTGGCCAACATGAAAGTGCTTAGTCCCTTTGTGTTGGATAGCAGTCTGAGTTTTGATGAACGTAGATATCGTGCCGACGCTATGGCCCGGGATACTATTGGAGGGCAGATGCTGATAGGCATGGCCGCGGAGAATCAGTTAGATAGAGCTATGAAGGTCTACCTGGGCAAAAAAATATTCGACAATCCGGATCCTGTAGTGCGTGTGCAGGCAGGAAAGTATTTTAAAAAACCGGGGAATGACATACAATATTCGATCGAGAGAGTAGCATCGTTGAAATCTGACCCGGCAAAAGGAAAAGTTCTGTTTAATACCTATTGTGCGACTTGTCACAAATTTAGCGGTGCAGGGAGGTCGGTAGGTCCTGACCTTACTGATATCAAAAACAAATTTGATAAGATATCCCTGCTGGATGCTATTGTCAATCCTTCTGCTGCGATTGTGTTTGGATATGAGCCCTGGCTGATCAATGTAAAAGGTGGCGAGAGTTTATACGGGTTCATCATTTCAGAAAATAAAAATACGTTGGTGTTGAAAGATGTGGCTGGCATCAGTCATAATATCGCTGCTGCGAATATCATTAAGAAAGAAAAGCAAAAAGGCAGTCTGATGCCTGATCCGGCAACGAACAAGATGAGCGAAAAGCAGCTTGCGGATGTGGTGGGATATTTAAGTCAAAAGTAAAAAATCAAAAGTCAAAAAAAGGTTCTGACTTTTGAATTAAAATATCTCCATCGGATCATCCACCACCCTGAAATTCTCATTCATGTTATTGAGCAGTTTCATATCCTCTCCTGATATCTCAAAATCAAATACATGGAAGTTCTCTTCGATCCTTTTGGGGTTAGATGATTTTGGTATGGTTGAAACTCCCAGCTGAAGGTTCCATCGGAGGATCACCTGCGACGGCGTTTTATTGTATTTGGCGCAGAGCTGCTGAATGCGAGGATCGTCAAACTTTTTTCCTCTCGCCAGGGGTGTATAAGACTGGAGAACGATCCCTTTATTTTTTGTATGAGCTAAAAGTGCATCCAGGTGAAGCCATGGACTGAATTCAACCTGGTCTACTGCAGGAACAATATTGGCATAGGATTCCAATTCATCGAGAAAGGGCAGGAGGTAGTTGGCCACCCCGATGGCCCGCACCATTTTCTGGTCATAAAGATGTTCAAGGGCCTTCCAGGTTTCTTTTCTTTTATGCCTGATCGGCCAGTGGACCAGGTAGAGATCGATATGGCCGATATCCAGTTTCTTCATGCTTTTTTCAAATGCTCTTAACGTGGAATCGTAACCCTGGTCGGTATTATTCACTTTAGTAGTGACAAAGATATCCTGGCGTGGTATTCTGCTGTTTCTAACGGCAATGCCCACCTGCTCTTCATTCCCGTACATAGAGGCAGTGTCAATGAGACGGTAGCCGGTTTTTAAGGCGTGTTCCACTGCATTGATCGCCTCATCGTTGTGCATGTCGTAAACACCCAGGCCGAGCATGGGCATTTCGATACCGTTGTTGAGCGTTGTGTTCATAGTTTTCAATTTAAAAAAGTTTAGTGTCATATTCTAAAACATGGACCGGCTTTGGATTAAAAATCGCTTATCTTAAGCATTCAACCTTAATACGCTGCGTCATGTCTGACATTAAATTTGAGGCCTGGGAAACGATCATGATCGCCATTCTTGTACTTTTCCTGGGTCAGGCCATGAATAAGAGAATACGTTTTCTCAGCCGTTTCAATATACCAGAACCTGTTTCCAGTGGTGTGATAGTAGCAGTTTTTGTTTCGATATATTTTTTGTCTACCGGCAAAACCATAAGCTTCGATCTTTTTTACAGGGACATATTGCTTGTAGTGTTCTTTACATGCGTTGGGTTATCATCCAGTTTCGCTGATTTGAAACAGGGTGGCAAACCCTTCTTTATACTTCTCATACTTTGCAGCATACTTATCTTCATACAAAACAGTGTAGGGATGGGCCTGGCCAGTGCGATGGGGATCCATCCAAATGTGGGTCTGATGGGAGGTTCCATCTCGATGGTGGGTGGACTGGGTACATCCATTGCCTGGGGTAAGGTGATTGCTGCCGAACACGGTCTTCCCAATGCCATGGAGATCGGGATAGCCTGTGCTACCATGGGTTTGGTGATGGGCAGTGTTGCCGGCGGACCTATTGGCGAATATCTCATCAGGAAAAATAAACTTGAACCCCAGGCTGGCAGTATGGTTTCGCATGTTGAAGTAAAGCATGGTGAAGAAGTTCCGGTGTCAGAAGATTCTTTTATTTATACGGTATTCATCATTGGTGTGGCTGTTGGTATGGGTATGTATCTGAATCATTTGCTTGGGGCAACTACTTTCAGGTTGCCGGCATACGTCACTTGTATGTTTTCGGGTATTTTGTTGTCAAACACCCTTCCACTGATATTCAAAAAACTGGATTGGCCAACACGCCATGCCAGCCTGAATTTGATTTCCGATCTAAGCCTGGGATTATTTCTTTCATTAACGCTGATGAGTTTGCAACTCTGGACACTGGTGTCTGCAGCAGCACCGATACTGGTGATCATGGCGGCTCAATTATTGGCCACATCGATGTTTGTCATCTTCGTCATTTTCAATGCCATTAAGAGAGACTATGATGCAGCCGTGATCTGCGCAGGCACCATGGGCTTCGGTTTAGGGGCCACGCCCAATGCCATTGCCAATATGCATGCCATCACCGGCAAGTATGGATATTCGCCTTTTGCATTTATCATTGTACCGTTGGTTGGAGGTTTTTTCCTTGACCTGGTTAACGCGGTGGTGATTGAGTTGTTTCTTATCATATAGGCAAGAGGCGAGAGGAGTGAGGCGAGAGTCTTACTTTCCTCTATCGCCTATCGCCTCTCGCCTCCCACCTATCGCCTCCCACCTCTTGCCTGTTCCCTACCACCGCTCCAGTCCCAATAACTTCTTCCCCAATTCTGAGAGCTCTGCAGTTTTGTATTTTGTTTTTTCCCATTCACGCGGATCGCCAGGGAAGGCATAACCTTCAGGGGCAATGCGATCACGCCAGGAATTGATCCGCCATTGGCGAAGTGCTTCATTATCTTCCTGTGCCGGCATCATCGAGATGTATTGTGCTATGCGCACTTTATCGCCCGACATATTAGGCCTGATACCGTGTGCAAGCAAGCTATTGAAGATCATCAAATCGCCTTTCATCATCTTCACTTTCACTTTATCAAATCCTGTTACGTCTGGTTTGAAATGATCACGGTCTTCAGGTTGCGTAAGTTTCCAGGTATCATAACTGCGATATAATTCAGGAATGCATTGAAAGCCTCCCATATTCTCATCGTCCTGATCAACTAAGGCCAGCACACCCTGCACATTAACTGGTTTGGTTTCAGGATCATAATCCCAGTGAATAAAGCCTTTGAATTCAAAACCCGGGCGCATGGGGAAATTGAGATTGGCGCGGTCAATGGTTACCCATAATTTTTCAGTGCCCCATATATCCACGAATGCATCGTAGACCCTGGGGTATTGGCGGTTGTCCCATTGGTATTGATGATTGTATAGTTCCACCATGCCGCTGTTGGTCAATTCTTTCATTTGTATTTCGCGGCGAGGAGGTGCATACCATGTTTCTTTATCGTTGGGGTCTTTCTCTTCAAATTCCCAGAGCAGGTTTGCCAGCCGATCCGCCTGTTCTGCAGGGATCGCATTTTTGATCACGATATACCCGTTGTTGAGCCAGAACTGCCAGTCTTCCTCAGACAGCACACGAAGAGGTTTTCCATTGGATCTGTCGTTCAGCTTCTCAACGCTGCTCTTGGCAGTGGATGGATTTCCGGGAATGTCTTTATGCTGGTTATCAGGCACCATGGTGGGTGCCATGGTTGGCGTCATGGTGGGAGCCATGGAGGGAGTTTCTTTTGCCATCGTTTTATTTTTTTAGTTGGGTGATTCTGATGATTAAAAGTATGCTTTCCGAAGGCCCTTAAACTACGCCTCTAATGGCCATCATTTGCACTGTATTGACATATTATTGAAAAAAAGGCCAAAAAACTTATATTTAAGTACAAATAACTCCTTCCCTTCCTACCTCCAAGGTCCCTACCTCCAAGGTGAGGACCTTGGAGGTAGGGACCTTGGAGGTAGGGAAGGAAGAACCAAGAATGAAAAAGCTAGCACTAGAGCAGATCCCGCAGACCAGTGAACACTCATTCAGGTTGCTGCTGACGCCCAACCTGAATGATCAATACTACTGGCATTTCCATCCGGAGTATGAGATCTGTTATGTGGAAGGGGCATCCGGCACCAGGCATATAGGTGACCATATTTCGCGCTATGAAGGTTCGGACCTGGTTTTTATCGGCCCCTATATACCGCACCTGAATTTTGATTACGGTGTGCGTACCCAGTGCGAGCAGGTGGTGATCCAGATGAGGGAAGATTTTTTAGGGAAAGATTTTCTGGAACTGCCTGAAATGCAGGCGATGGATGCACTCTTTAAGAAAGCAGGCGGCGCTGTGGCGTTTTACGGCGCAACAAAAACAAAAGCGGGTGAGATGATGAAGTCACTTCCATCATTGGATCCGTTTGCGCGTTTGATGAAACTGCTTGAAGTGTTTGGCATGTTGTCCCGCTCCGAAGAATATGAGTTGTTAGGAGCCAAACCTTTGCAAAATATTTCCGACATGCGTGAGCAGCAACGCATTCAGAAGATCCACCGCATGGTGGAAGAGAGTTTTCCCGCAAGAATTGAAACAGAAGACGCAGCGAAGGCCATCAATTTAAGTATGTCGGCTTTCTGCAGGTATTTCAAAAATGCAACAGGCCTCACATTCACCGATTATGTAAATAAATACCGGATCAATCAGGCCAGGAAATTATTATTGATGAATAAGAATGTGACAGAAGCATGTTTTGAAACGGGGTTTGAAAATCTTTCCCATTTCAACCGCACTTTCAGGCGATTCGCAGGACAAAATCCAAGTGAATTCAGGAAGACGCTAAAGATGTAGGGGAAAAAAATAAGCTCACTGCTCACCGCTTACTTGATCTTATTCTTCACTTCATTCAACTTCATCAGTGCTTCCACAGGGGTGAGCCGATTGATATCAATTTCTTCCAACAGCTTCCGTATTTCAGCAAATGTATCGGAATGAGCATCGAAGATGGAGAGTTGAACTTTTGGTGCGCCCAGTTGCTGCACTACTTCACCGATATCATTAGCTCCGCGGTTTTCCTCCAGCTTTTTCAGCACTTCATTGGCGCGTGAGATCAAAGATGGCGGCATGCCAGCCATCCGCGCAACATGGATACCAAAGCTGTGGGTGCTTCCACCCGGTGCCAGTTTGCGCAGGAAGATGATCTTGTTACCTGATTCTTTATTGGTGATATGATAATTTTTCACACCGGGAAGAATGTTTTCCAGTTCATTCAGTTCGTGGTAATGCGTGGCAAACAGCGTGAGTGGTTTGGATGGCGAACTGTGAAGGTGTTCAACAATACTCCAGGCAATGGAAATACCATCGTAAGTGGATGTGCCCCTTCCTATTTCGTCCAGTAAGATCAGGCTGCGGGGAGAAATATTATTGATGATGCTGGCTGTTTCATTCATCTCCACCATAAAGGTTGATTCACCTCCGCTCAAATTGTCACTGGCACCCACGCGCGTGAAGATCTTATCAGTGATAGGGATCCTTGCTGTATGGGCAGGAACAAATGAACCCATATGCGCCATCAACGTGATCAGCGCAGTTTGCCTCAGCAGCGCGCTTTTACCACTCATGTTCGGGCCCGTGAGAATGATGATCTGTTGAGTGAGTTTGTCCAGGGCAATATCGTTGCTGATATAAGCCTGGTCCGGGGGAAGATTTCTCTCGATCACCGGGTGCCTGGATCCGATGAATTCAAGCTCAGAACCTTCGTGCAATTCAGGACGTCGATAATTATATTGAACAGCATTATATGCAAAACAAGCAAGGCAATCCATGATGGCCAGTACAGCGCCATTGGTTTGCATGGGCTGTATATAATCGTACAGGTCACGGATCAGGGCATCAAACAGTTCTGCTTCTATGCGGATGATCTTTTCTTCAGCGCCTGTGATCTTCTCTTCGTACTCTTTCAATTCAGGCGTGATGTATCGCTCAGCGTTTGTCAGCGTCTGCTTCCGTATCCAGTCTGCTGGAACTTTATCCTTATGTGAATGGGTTACTTCGAGATAATATCCGAATACATTATTGTATCCGATCTTAAGCGAGGAAATATTTGTCCTTTCAATTTCTTTCTGCTGCAGTAAAAGCAGGTATTCTTTGCCGGTAGAAGAAATATTTCTTAGATCGTCCAGAACCGGGTCGATACCTGTGGCGATCAATCCCCCTTTATTGGCCTGGACGGGAGGATTTTCCACAATATTTGCCTGGATCTTCTCACGGATAAAACTGCAGGTGTCCAGCGAGGCGGCAAGTTTTTTCAGGTATGGGTCAGATGAAGCTGAGCAGATTTTTTTGATCTCTTCAACATGATGCAGTCCACGCGCGAGTTGTTTCATCTCGCGGGGATTGATCTTTCCCGGTGGTATTTTGCTGACCAGTCTTTCAATATCCCCGCAATGTTTGATATGTTGCCAGGCCTGGTCCCGTTCATCGGGATTCTTTATGAAGTATTCAACCGTGTCGAGCCTTTCGTTGATCTTCTTTAGATCAATGATGGGCAGAAGTATCCAACGCTTCAACAGTCGTCCACCCATGGGTGACACCGTATTATCGATGGTCTTGATCAATGAGGTGGCATCACGGTTACCCGTACCCAATAATTCAAGGTTACGGATCGTGAACTGGTCCATCCAGAGGTATTCGTCGCGGTTGATGCGTTGTACGGATGTGATGTGTTTGAGGTTAGGGTGCTCGGTGTCTTTCAGGTAATGGAGAACTGCACCTGCAGCAATGATGGCAGAATGCAGCTCTTCCACACCGAATCCTTTCAGGGAATGGGTGCCGAATTGCTTAAGTAGCTGCTCTTCTCCGTAAGTTTCATCAAAGACCCAGCTTTCAAGGGGGTACGTATAAAAACGGGCACCGAAGGTTTCCTTGAAAAATTTCTGCTGGCTTTTCTGGAAAACAACTTCCGCAGGTTTTAAGGTCTGCAGGAGTTTGTCCACATATTCAGTATTGCCTTCCGCAACAAAGAATTCACCGGTAGAAATGTCAAGGAAAGCGATTCCATGTTTTTCATCTGAAAAATGTATGCCACAAAGGAAATTATTGGTGTCATGCTCCAATAATTTATCATTTGTGGCAACGCCGGGAGTAACCAGTTCGGTCACACCGCGTTTTACAATTCCTTTGGCGAGCTTTGGATCTTCAAGCTGGTCGCAGATCGCCACCCTGTAACCGGCTTTTACGAGTTTATGCAGGTAGGTGTCCAGCGAATGATGGGGAAAACCTGCCAACTCTGAAGAAGAAGCCGATCCATTGTTCCGCTTGGTCAGGGTAATTCCCAAGACCCCTGCGGCTATTACGGCATCTTCTCCGAATGTTTCATAGAAATCGCCAACACGGAATAGCAGGATAGCATCGGGGTATCTTTGTTTGATCGCCCGGTGCTGCTGCATGAGTGGAGTGTCGGCTGTTTTAGACATAATTTAACGCGGGCAAAAATAGCGATAGGCTATTTGGCGGGAGTGGTGTTATCCTCATTGTGGAAAAGAAAAATACCCGGATGACGCTGGGGAACCCCAACGGGCATTTATATACATTTGAACCATGGTATTCAAAAAGCTCTCGATGGATGAATTGGGCAGGAAGTCAGTGGATGAATTCCGAACGGCTGAGAAATCTCCTGTAGTGGTGGTGCTGGACAATGTAAGGAGTATGCATAATGTGGGCTCGGTATTCCGTTCTGCCGATGCTTTCCTGGCCAGGGGCATTTTTCTCTGCGGCTATACACCCCGGCCGCCGCACAGGGATATTCACAAAACAGCATTGGGTGCCACCGAAACCGTCCACTGGGAGTATGAGCCTGAGATCATTGATCTGATCAAAAGATTGAAAAACGAAGGATTTGCCATTTGCGCTGTAGAACAGGCCGCAGGCAGCATACCGTTGCAGCAACTGGAACTGAAGCCGGAACAGAAGATCGCCCTGGTGTTCGGGAATGAGGTAGAGGGGGTGCAGGATGACGTCATGGCTCTTTGTGACATTTGTGTAGAGATCCCCCAATCGGGCATGAAACATTCTCTTAATATATCCGTGGCCGCAGGCATCGTTCTATGGGAGATCACCAGGAAGCGGCTATAATTTTGACTTTTTAGTTTTGACTTTTTACTTCTTATTACCTTTGCCCCCGCATGTCAACCGTAAAGAATTACCTCTCCCTGATCAAGTTCTCCCACACGATCTTTGCCCTTCCGTTCGCCCTGATAGGTTTTTTCCTGGGTCTGTTCGATCTCCACTATGGCGAGATCCCGTTCATGGGCCGCCCGGCACCGATCGAGGAAGAAGGCAGTGTGATGGATGTTTTTTCAGTTGATCATTTTTATCTGCTCCTGTTGGTATTGGGTTGTATGGTTACCGCCAGAACAGCTGCCATGTCTTTTAACCGCTACCTGGACAGGCATTACGACGCCAAAAACCCACGTACAGCGGTGCGTGAGATCCCTAAAGGCATCATCAAGCCCGAAAACGCGCTGGTGTTCACCATCATCAACTGCCTCTTGTTTGTGGCCATTACCTGGTTTATCAATAGGCTTTGTTTTTTCCTTTCGCCAGTGGCGCTGGCAGTGATCCTGGGGTATAGCTATACCAAGCGGTTCACGCCGCTTTGCCACCTGATCCTGGGAATTGGATTATCGCTGGCTCCCATCGGTGCATACCTGGCCGTTACTGCGCATTTCTCCCTTCTTCCTATATTCTTTTCACTGGCAGTGATCTGCTGGGTGAGTGGTTTTGATATTATTTATGCCTTGCAGGATGAGGAGTTCGACAGGTCGAATGAACTCTATTCCATACCCGCATCATTGGGTAAGAAGAATGCTTTAAGGATTTCAGAGCTGCTTCACATTCTTTCATCCCTGTTTGTGATCGTTGCCGGATGGCATGGTGGATTCGGCCTCTGGTACTGGCTGGGGGTGCTGGTATTTTGTGGTATGCTGATCTATCAGCATAGCGTAGTCAAGCCCAATGACCTCAGCAGGGTCAACCTGGCTTTCATGACCGCCAATGGCATTGCCTCTGTTGTTTTCGCGATATTTGTGATCACTGATCTTTTCATCTGATGCGGATACTCGCCATAGACTACGGAAAAAAAAGAACCGGCATTGCAGTGACAGATCCTCTGCAGATCATCGCGCAGGGCCTGACCACGGTTGATACCCATATGGCGCTTGTTTTTTTGAAAGATTATATGCAAAAAGAACAGGTGGAGACTATTATTATTGGAGATCCGCGTAACATGGACGATTCAGAAACGGATGCCACAGCTGCGGCGGCTGAATTTACAAAAAAACTCAAACGTCATTTCCCCGGTGTTAAGATCGTCACGGTAGATGAACGATACAGTTCAAAAATGGCTTCCCAGGCCATGATCGATATGGGAATGAAGAAAAAAGACAGGCAGAAAAAGGGGATGGTGGATGAAGTGGCAGCGACGATTTTGTTACAGGAATATCTGTCTTCGAAGCAGTGAGCAGTAAGCAGTGAGCAGTAAGCGGAAGAATTTACCTCTGCTCACTGCTACTTGCTTACCGCTCACTGCTGCCTTAATTTGCCTTCTTTTCGTAAATTCGCGCCATGATTCTCCCAATTGTAGCCTATGGCCATCCGGTTTTGAGGGAAGTGGCAAAGCCAATCGGACCTGATTATCCTCAATTGGATAAGCTGATCGAAGATATGTGGGAAACCATGTATGGATCCAATGGGGTCGGTCTTGCTGCCCCACAGGTGAACCGTTCCATTCGGCTTTTTGTGATCGACAGCACCCAGATCTTCGACAATATGGAAGATGATGAACAGCTTGATTACCCCGACAAACCTGGCGTGAAGCAAGTTTTTATCAACGCCCGGATCAAGAGCCTGAACGGGGAGGAGTGGAGTTATAACGAAGGCTGCCTGAGTATTCCCAAGATCCGCGAGGATATCATGCGCAATGAAGAAGTGGAGCTGGAATACCAGGACGAGAATTTCGACTCACATACAAAAACTTTCAATGGGATCACCGCCCGCGTGATCCTTCATGAATACGACCATATCGAAGGCAAATTGTTCATCGACCGCATATCCCTGCTCAAACGCAAGCTGATCAAGGGAAAGCTTGATGATATTTCAAAGGGCAAGATCAGGGTCGATTACCGCATGATGTTTCAAAGGTAGTTTTGCTGCATAAGCTTCTTTTCATATGGTGTATGTTGTTCACTGTTGCAGTTTCTGCGCAACAGAAGGATACCATTGATGGCCGGGTGATCACATTGTCTGAAGTGATCATCAGAAGTGGTACCGATGTGAAGGGCTTTGTCAATAAAGTGAAGCTGGACACCAGTTTCTATAAAGCATTCAAAAACCTCCGGGTACTTAATTTCACTTCCCTCAACGATATCCGGATGATGGATAAGAAGGGCGCAACCAGGGCCACACTCAGTTCCCGGACCAGGCAGTATGCTGCTAACGGTTGCCGGTACACGAAAAAAGAATCGGAAGAAGTGACGGGTGATTTTTATGACAAGAAAGGTGACTATAATTATTACACGGCAGAGCTCTATTCTTCGTTGTTTTTTGCTTTTGATACAGTTTGTAATCAGACCAATATTGTGAAAGGGGCAGAAAGGAGCCTGAAGAATAAATCCGGCATAGAGAAGAATAAGGAGCAATTGAAAATGCTGTTCTTCAATCCGGGCATGAAGATCCCCGGCATACCCCTGATGGGCGATAAGGCTGCCATGTTTGATGATGATATGTCGAAATGGTATGATTTCGGTATCGATATCCAGGAGAAGAACGGCCTGCCTTATTATGTATTCACTGTAAGAGGTAAAACAAAAGAAGAAGGCGGAGATCCGGATAAACTGGTGATCGACAAGATGACCACCTGGTTTGACTACAAAAGTTTTGACGTACTGTCGCGCACTTACTCCCTCAGCTATAAAGCAGGTTTATACTCATTCAACGTTGATATGGAAGTTGAACTATCCCGGTTTGGTGAACTGCTGGTACCCACTGTGATTCGTTATAACGGCCAGTGGTCGGTTGTTTTTAAGAAGAAAGAAAAAGGCGTGTTTACTGCGACGCTGTTTGATTTCAAGCAGTGAGCAGTAAGCGGTAAGCAGTGAGCATTGATTATTCTTCTGCTCACCGCTCTCTGCTCTTTGCTTACTGCTAAAATTATTCTCTTACATTCAACGCC
>DATGXN010000043.1:0-9464 GCA_035298945.1 Chitinophagaceae bacterium
CCTCAGCAGCCTTTTTACGAAATCCTGGTTGGCAGGGTTTACTTGTCCGCCAACACGTAAGCTACGCTTGCGTTTGGTAGATTTTTTAGTCAATAAGTGACCCCTTCCTGGCTTTCTGTACATGATCTTTCCGGTGGCGGAAACTTTAAAAGTCTTCTTTGCCCTTGAATGCGTTTTAACTTTTGGCATTTCTTTCTGTTTACGATTACCCTGCTGGTGGATCTGCACGGGCAGACCTCTTTTTGAACCGTGTGGGCTAATTGGGCGGCGAAGGTAGTGATTTTTGCTTAAATATTCAAATTTCCCGGAGACGAAAGGCGAAAGGCTAGAGCAATCCTTCTCGCCTCTCGCCTACCACCTCTCTCCTCATTTACTTCCCTGCCACACATTATTCCTCGGATTCATATCCGGGTATACATTGTCAGGGTCGATCACGATCTTCCTTACTTTTTCACTGACAGGCAACCGGAGCGTATACCGGCTACTGCTCTGCCAGATCTCCACCGGGAGATTCTTACGGATGATCTTGCCCGACATGGTCGTGATCTCCAGAACCACCGGCATAGCCATTTTCTCCTTATTCTGCAGGGTGATCAGCAGGGCCGAGCCATCTTCCGTGTTGGTAACCGACTCCACCGACTGGTCAAGCTTATAATTCTCCAGGAACAGCCCTTTCCAGAACCAATACAAGTCCTCCCCGGAACTGTTTTCCATACTCCTGAAAAAATCCCAGGGGGATGGATGCTTGAAAGCCCAGTCACTGGTGTATTTCCTGAAAGCAAAATCAAACCTTTTCTCGCCCAAAATATGCTCCCGTAAGAGCATCAGGGCATAACCCCGTTTGAAATAAAGATTAAGTCCGATATTTTCCTCCTGCATGCCATCCGGAGTCAACATCACCTTTTCTGCATTATCGTCTGTCAGCGACATCGCTGCAGCGTGACCATTGATATTCGCCTGGCCAAACTCCCCTTTATTGAATTCATTGGAAGATATCATATTGATGAAAGTGTTGAACCCTTCATCCATCCACCCATATCTTCTTTCATTACTGCCCACGATCATGGGAAACCAGGTGTGCCCGAATTCATGATCGGTTACCCCCCAGAGCGATTCGCCCTTATCTTTCCAGCTACAGAATATGATGCCGGGGTACTCCATCCCGCTTACATTACAGGCAACATTCACGGCAGCCGGATAAGGATAGGGAAACCATCGTTTAGAATATCCTTCTATAGCTCCTTTGATAAATTCAGTACTCCTGCCCCAGGCTGCATTACCTTCTGATTCAACAGGATAAACAGACTGTGCCAATGCTTTTTTTCCGCCAGGCAGGTCGATGGAGGCTGCGTCCCAAACAAATGCTTTTGAACTCGCCCAGGCCAGGTCCCTGGCATTGTTGATCTTATATTTCCAGGTAAGTGTGGGTTTCTTCATCATGGCAGCTGGATTTCCTACTTCATCTTTTGTCCGGATCATCACTGTTTTAGCAGATTCCTTTGCTGAATTATATCTTTTTAACTGCTCCGTGGTTAGCACTTCGGAAGGATTGGTAAGTTCTCCGGACGACACCACTATATGGTCTGCAGGCGCCGTTATGCTCACCTCATAATCCCCATATTCCAGGTAAAATTCCCCGGCTCCCAGATAAGGATCCGTATTCCATCCCCTGAGGTCGTCGAACACGCATACACGTGGATACCACTGGGCAAGGGCAAAGATCTTGCCCTTGGATGTTTGCAACACTCCCATCCTGTCTGCCCCATATTCCGGTACGGTGAAACTATATTCAAGCTTGATTTTTATATCAGCTTTAGAAGCGAGGGGTTTGGGTAGCCTGACCTGCATCCTGGTATCAGTTACCACTGTGTCCGCATTGGTCTCGTTCCATTTTCCGCCCGATTCTGAGATCAGTTTTACTGATTTAAATCTGAAGCCTCCGGAAAATTCAAGTTTGCTGTCTCCATATCGGCTAATCCCCGTGGCGGGCATTTTCGCATATCCCCTGGAAGAAGGATTAAAAAGCGTTTGTTCCAGCGTCAGCCATATATAGGTCAGCGCCTGGGGGCTGTTGTTATGATAGGTGATCGTGACCGTGGCAGTAACCTCATTCTTGTTATCGTCCAGCGCTGCAGAAATATTATAATCCGCTTTGTTCTGCCAATAAGAAGGCCCTGGTTCACCAGCGGCATTTCTGTATTCATTGGCCCCTACAGGATAAACCTGCGGGGAAAATAAAGCGTAGGGATCATAATTTTGACCATTTGCATAACCGGACAACAGGAGAACAAAACTGAAATACAAATATTTCATTTTCAGGATTTATTTTGAAGGGAACGATTTATTGTAAAATGTTCAGAGCAGACTTTCCAGTAATTTTTTTCCTTCTGCCTTATAATCATTGTCATCAGCTGTTTTAGGAGGAAGTTTCAACATCCGGTTCAGGATATCAATAGCCTTGTCACTATGCCCATCAGCCTTATACGCTTTTGCAAGGTCAAGATAGTTGAGTATGAAATTTGGATTGGACTTCCTGCATCTCTCATAATAATCAATAGCTGCACCTACACTGGCAGAAGGCAGGCCTCCAAATGCCACTTTAAGTGCTGCCTTTTCTGCAATATTCAGAGAAGACACTTCCATGTTCCACTTACCCATCAGGTAAAGTGATTTATAATGCATAGAGTCCTGCTCCAGGGCATGCTCCGCATAACGCTTAATATCTTTTACGTCCTGAATTTTCTCCTTACCGCTGGTCACCTGCGAGATCCTGCTTAAAGCCATGGCCATGGCGAAGTTTGCGTCAGGGTCATCTGCATTCAGTTTCAATGCAGTTTCAGCATAAAGTTTAGCCGCATTGTAATACTCCAGTTTTGAACTCTTATCTGGCTGACGGTTTCCTATCGTACCACTTAATTCACTGCATTTGTATAACGCTTTGATATCATTGGGAGCAAGCTGAAGCGCCTCCTGGTATTTCTTCAGTGCATCCGCATCTTTCTTATCTTTTTCCAGCTGCTCTCCCTCCTTTAGGAGATAGCCAACGTCCTGCCCCTGGAGGAGGTTCATCGTTAAAACTGAAATAAAGAGTATAAAAAAATGCTTCATTGCTAATACCTGTTGATCACTGAAACGCCTAATTCGCCGCGAAAGTTAACAAGTGGCGGGTTGATTTTACTTATGGTAATGTTAATTTCGGTGATATAAGGATAAACTTCCTTCACCCGGTTTGCAATTTCCATGCCTACTGTTTCCAATAATGGTCTAGGGTTCTCCATTTCTTTCCTGATGATCTCGTGCACTCTCACATAATCAACAGTTTCTTCGAGCCGGAGGATTTTTTTGGCTGCTTCAAAGAAAATTTCCATGGCAATTTCATATTCCGCGCCTGCCGTGCGCTCTTCAATATGCAACCCATGGAATCCGAATAACCTGAGTTTATTGATGGAGATCCTGATCAGACTCATTGTACATTAAATTGCCTGTTGATAAAATAGAAATCAAGAAAATTATGTTGGGACATCAGGATCGAATCCATTGAAATAGTATGATCAAACCTGAAATTGGTATATAAAGAATCTTTTAGGTGAAAGAACATGATCTCTGCGGTCAGCCCTGTGCCTGATTCTGTTCTGCTGGTGATACCAACCATGAAACTGCTATTACTGGTCCAGTCAGCAAATTCCGCCAGCTGTGAGGGGCCGAAATACATCAATTGCTTTTTTGACTTATTCCTGAGATCCGCCAGCACCACCTGTTGATCCGGATCACCGGAGATCAGTGTTTTATTCTCCCGGAGATAATTATAACTGACGAGATCAAGATACCTGGTGCTGTCTGGTGAGTAAACGAAAAGATCAGTAAATGTTTTTTCATTGCCTTTGGAGATCGCTTCAGGCAGCGAGCCCATATGTAGGCTTACACCTGAAGCTTTGAAATTTTTCAGTGTGAATCCTGTGTCGATCTTTTTGTAGAACGCAAGCCATTCCGCCAGACCTGGGGGAATTCTTTTGATCGCCAGGGTATCGTTTTCTTCATAGGCCAGTACTGACTCGGGATCCACAAGTTCTTCGTCTGAATATTCGGTATCCTGTTGTTTACAGGCTAAGAAACTGAGAATGAACAGAACAAAAACCGTATACTTCATATTTTACTTTAGATGGTGCTGCCGAAGAAAAGATATGCCACAAAGATAGCGGTAATGATACCCACAAGGTCAGCCATTAACATGGCGGGTATGGAATATCGTGTATTCTTGACTGCAACAGACCCGAAGTAAACGGCTATAACATAGAATGTGGTATCGCTGGTTCCCTGGAAAATGGCGGAAAGTCGGCCTGCGAAGGAATCAGCTCCATATTTGGTCATGGTATCTATCATCATTCCCCTGGCGCCGGCTCCACTCAGGGGCTTCATCAGAGCTGTGGGCAATGCAGTGACAAAATCAGTACGCATGCCTAGCGCAGCAAAAAGGGATTGTATGCCCTGGATCAGGTAGTCAAAAGCTCCGGAGGTTCTTAAAACGCTTATCGCAACCAGCATAGCCACCAGGTAAGGGATGATCTTGATGGCTATTTCAAATCCGCCTTTGGCACCGTCGATGAATGCTTCGAAGATGTTGATCTTTTTTCTTAGGGCTCCCAGGAGGAAGAGCAGGAAGATCAGCAGAATGATGCCATTACTCACCACGGCTGAGAATTGTTCAATGCCCTCGGCGTCGAGGAAGATCTTGATATATGCGATCAAAGCAGCTATGATGGCAGAAATCCCCAATATCCATCCGAGAATCACTGGCTGCAGCAGATTGATACGCTGGCGGAACGAAACTATAGTCAGGGCCGCAATGGTGGCCACAAAAGTGGTGATCATGCAGGGCAGAAAAATATCGGTAGGATTGGCTGCTGCCGGTTTCACTGCGGCGCGCATGGCAATAATACTTACGGGAATGATGGTCAGGCCAGAGGCATGCAGGGCAAGGAACATGATCTGGGCGTTACTGGCCACGTCTTTTTTAGGATTCAGTTCCTGCAGACTTTCCATGGCTTTGAGACCGAATGGCGTTGCAGCATTATCCAGGCCCAGCAGGTTGGCAGAGAAGTTCATCATCATATGCCCCATCGCTGGATGTTGTTTGGGCACTTCGGGGAATAACCGGGAAAAAAATGGGCCCACCAGCCTGGAGAGGAACCTGATCGCTCCGGCCTTCTCCCCTATGCTCATGAAACCGAGGAATAAGGTCATGATCCCGATCAGTTTGAAAGAGAGGTCCACACTGTCTCCGGCCGACTTGAAAATTCCATCAACGATCACCTTGAAGATCATGGGATCGTTCAGAAAAGCCCATTTTACAAAGGCGATAAGGAAAGCCACCAGAAAAAAACCAAGCCAAATATAACTGAGTGTCATGTTCCAGGTATGTTGGGGCCCAAGTTACATAATCCCTGTTTCAAATATGAATTGGAGTGCAAACACGTATCTTTGCACCCTTCATTTTTAAAGAGGATAATAAACATGGCTTTACAAGCAGGAATTGTAGGATTACCGAATGTTGGAAAATCAACGCTTTTCAATGCACTCAGCAATGCAAAGGCGCAGGCTGCGAATTTCCCTTTCTGTACCATTGAACCCAATGTTGGGGTGATCACGGTGCCGGATGACCGATTGATTAAACTGGAAAAGCTGGTCAAGCCAAACCGGGTAGTGCCTACAACGGTGGAGATCGTTGATATTGCCGGCCTTGTAAAAGGCGCCAGTAAAGGAGAAGGCCTGGGTAACCAGTTCCTTGGAAACATCAGGAGTACAGATGCTATCATCCATGTGATGAGGTGTTTTGAAGACGATAACGTGATCCATGTGGATGGCAATGTGAACCCGGTGAGGGACAAAGAAGTGATCGATATCGAACTCCAGCTTAAAGACCTGGACAGCGTAGATAAAAAGATCGCAAAAACTGAGAAGTTGGTGAAAACTGCGGACCGGGAAATCCTCAATGGTTATGATATCCTCAAACGATTGAAAGCTCATCTCGAGCAGGGTAAAAATGCAAGGTCATTTGATGTAACTGTGGAAGACAGGATCAAGCATATTGATGATATGTTCCTGCTCACCATGAAGCCCGTGCTCTATGTATGTAATGTGGATGAGAAATCCGTGGTGAAAGGCAACGACCATACCAAAGCAGTTATGGATGCCGTAAAGGATGAGAAAGCTGAGATCATTTTCATCAGTGCTGCTATTGAAAGTGAGATCGCGGTGATGGAAAGCTACGACGACAGGCAGATGTTTCTGGAAGACATGGGGCTTTCCCAAAGTGGTGTAGCGAGGCTGATCACATCTACTTATAAATTACTGAGACTGATCACCTATTTCACTGCTGGTGTGCAGGAAGTAAGAGCATGGACCATTACAGAAGGCATGACCGCACCCCAGGCTGCAGGGGTGATCCATACAGATTTTGAAAAAGGATTCATTCGTGCAGAAGTGATCAAGTATAATGATTTTATTAATTACGGTTCAGAAGCCGGATGCAGGGATGCTGGAAAATTAGCGGTGCAGGGCAAGGAATACATTGTTGAGGATGGAGACATTATGCATTTTAGATTTAATGTATAACGCAGAGACGCGGAGAGGGACGCAGAGACGCGAAGGGGGAACACAGAGACGCGGAGGATTTTTTGTGTTTACCGGTTAATATGATTACCGGTTAATGCAAAAGATAAACAGGTAAGAGCCATCACAATTCATTTTGAGATGGCTCTTTCTTATTTAATGCATTATCTGGCTATCGTAATAACCGGTCAGTACATAAAAAAAGGCTGCCTCATTTCTTGAGGCAGCCTCATACAATATTTGAACTCTGCGTCTCTGTGTTTATTCTGCGTCTCTGCGTTCCTCTCTGTGTCTCTGCGTTATTGGAATAACAGTACCTGGTCGATCACATGCACGACCCCGTTCAATACATTTCGGTTGGCCGAAGTGATATTTGAAGTGGTGGGATTGGCAAGGCCTTTAACACCCGCTGTACTTACACTCACTGTAGTTCCGGGAATTGCTGCGGTTAACAGCGTTGGAACAGGAGTTGGTGTTGCCGGAAGATTTGGTGAAAACACCCTTACACCCAAACCATGATAGGATACAATAGCCCTCACGGTCTGAACTGGCAAAAAGTTGAAAGCGGCAGCTGAAGGAGGAAGTCCGAGGAATGTCAACAGTCCCCTGAATGCATTGTTGTTTGGAGCAAAAATGGTGAGGTTAGGTCCGTACGCAAGATTCATTACAGAATCCAGCCTGTTCATTCCAACCTGTCCGGAATCTGCCCTTACAATGGCAGCAGCCAAAAAGCTCAGCGTAGTATCTGCCTTGATCAGCTGCGACAACGTGGTAACACTTACTGGTGCAGCCGCGGCAGTTACGGTATATGTTGGCAAAGCGAGGCCTGCAATTACATGGATCACGCCATTTGAGGCCTGTACATCAGCCCGGGCCACTGGTACGTTATTTACCCATGCATTGGTTCCCCTTCTGGAAGGAAACAATGGTGCTCTTACAAAAGGAGCCGGAGCACCAGGCAGGGCAAACATGGAATGCGTGAGTTGATTTGGAAAGGTTTCGGGAATATTTGCTGCTGGGATCTTATATCCTATTACGTGATAATTGATCAATGGAGAAAGCGTGGTCAATGGGATGGCCTGGATCGTTGCTATTGATGTTGGCAAACCCTGTGCTGCGAGGAAACCCCTGAATACAGCATTTGGCGGAGCAAATACCGTGAAGTTGTTTGTATTGGTGAACAGAGCATCAGCCAGTCCTACCCTGTTCACAGACGCGAGCAGGTAACTGAAGTTGGTGTCTTGTGTGATGATATCGCCAATTGTTAAACCTGCTCCCGGCAGAGGCCTCGGATTGGGAACAGGGTCCGGTACATCTTTATTACATGCGCTGAAAAAGAGAACAGCACATAACAGTCCGGCGATCAGTTTATTTATTTTGAATTGTTTCATGTTCATTTAGTTTTCATCCCTTTTTTAGAAAATGTTATAGGCAAAACGCACATAGTAGAGACCTCCCACTGAAGGATTACCAGGTGCAGTGATGTAGTACTGATTCAATACGTTCATGGCACCAATACCAACCAGGGATTTGATAGCCGGGAACTTGTATGAAACCTGTGCATCAACGTTATGGAATGCCGGAACATCAGCTGTTACGAAATCACTCTCATAGAAGAATGAATCCTGCCAGCGATAAGCAATATTGAATCCGAAACGTTTGTCTTTACCAAATCCATTATTACCAAATCCCATATTGTACCTATACCTGGGAGCGTTGAAATAGGCAATGAATCCTTCGGTTACATCCTGCAATACATCCGTTGTAGCATTAAGCGTTGCATAGAAACCGCGGGTCATACGGTATTCCATGCTGAATCCTCCACCATAGGTTTTAACCTTGGCCGTGCTGTTAACAGGAATAGAAAGTGTACGCAGGTTTGATGGTGTGTATCCGAGGGAAGGATTTATCTTCTGACCAACAGCTCTTCTTACAATAAAATTGGTGTATTCTCCAATATATCCATACACATCGATCAGCAACCTATCGTTAGCCACAAGTCCTTTATATCCCAATTCAATAGACTGAACACTTTCTGGCTTGAATTCATTGAAAGTAGACTGTTTAGGATTCGAGGAAGAAGAAAGCGGCAGATCAACTGGTGGATTACCCGCGAAATTATAAATGTTGTAGAACACTGGCAATCCTCCCAAAAGCGTTTCTCCACCACCTACACCCAGCCTGATATATTGCTGTTGCGTAGATGGGAAACGGTAAGCAGTTTGATAAGACACCCTGATGTTGTTATTCTTGGCCACCTTGATAACCGCAGTAGCCCTTGGAGTCACCCTTCCTGCAAAATTTTCGTTTTTGTCATAACGGCCGGAAATGATGATCCTTAACTTGTCACCGAAATTCCTTCCGGCTTGTGCATATATTCCATACTCATTAATGGGAATTGCACCTGCTGTATCGATGAAAAGCGTTCCTTGTGAATTCAACCTGAACTGCCGGAAGTTTCCGCCGATCAGGATATCTGCCACCTTCTTGGTGTATTCAGCCAGGTTATATTGACCTTCAACTGCATATAGATTTGTTTTATCCAGGAACAACGCACCACCGTTCTTGATCGGAGTTCTGATCACTTTGTCATAAACAGCTTTGAACGCATCTGTTCCAGGTGTAGGTAATCCCCTGTCTGAAAATGCCCTTGCAGCATTATGTGCGTCATAAGCGTTCAGACCAGACATTCTGCTATTTACATAAGACTGCCAGTATTCTTGTATCCAAGTAGCTGAAGGTTTCAGTATTTCATTTGTGATCCTGGAAGCAGCAGTTAAGTTATGTGACTGTCCGGCATCTTCCTGGGTAGTATAAGCACGAACCAACCAGTTCTTGCTTAACAACTCAATTTT
>DATGXN010000044.1:0-6261 GCA_035298945.1 Chitinophagaceae bacterium
TATCTGACTGTATATTCCGCATCAAAGGCGTTTATATTGTCATTCACCAGGAGCCTGAGATATGAACTCAGAAAATCCAACATCAATGTAAGCTGCCTTGTTCCGGGACCAACCGATACCCAATGGGTAAAAAGAGCAGGAATTGGATCTCATACATTGAAAACTGCAGATATTTTCAACATGACGCCGGATGAAGTAGGTAAGATTGGCGTCCGGGGTATGTTTAACAATAAATCTGAGATCATTACAGGTTTGACCAATAAGTTAAATGCATTCTTTCCGAAATTCTTTCCCAAACGATTTGTGGAGGGTATAGGAGGAAGGATCTATGATCCTGAAAAAAATGCATCTAAGTCATAGGCAGAAAATCAATGCAACAACTTTTTCAGCAACTCATCTTTCTTACTCCTGGAAACATCGATCATTTTTCCGTCAGACATCATCACGTATCCGCCGTCGCCGCGAACATATCTTTCCACTTCGTTCAGATTCACCAGGAAGCTGCGATGTACGCGGGCAAATGAATGATCTTCTAAAATCTCCTCCATTTCTTTCATAGACCTGGTGACCAGCATTTTCTTACCGCCTTTAAAGAAGATATGGGTGTAGTTATCACTGGATTCGCAGTACAGTATATTTTCCGTGGGCACCATTTCAAGTCCTTCGATGGATGGCAGTGCGATTTTCAGGATGGGCCTGGTTGGTTGATGGACTTTCTGAAGCAGCAGCTCAAGCTGCTGGGTATTTGGAACGGCTGATGCAACTCTCACTTTTTCAACAGCAGCGATCAGTTCTTTTCTATCTATGGGTTTAAGAAGATAATCTATGGCACTGACACGGAGGGCATTCAATGCGTATTTGTCGTAACTGGTAGTGAAGATCAGTTTGAACGATATAGGACCCAATGATTCCAGCATTTCGAAGCCCGACATCCTCGGCATTTCCACATCCAGGAATACGAGATCTACCGGTTGAGACCGGAGACCTTCCAGTGCGGTAAGGCCATTATTGTAGGTGCCAACAATAGATACATCAGCACAGTTCTGCTCCAGCAACAATTGCAGGCTCTGGCAGCAAAGGGGTTCATCGTCTACAATGATCGCTTTCATCATGCCACGGCTTTTGGTTTGATCTTCAAGGTAACTTTTGTTCCGTCTATGGCTCCTTGTTCATTCACTCTATCTTCAATGCTGTAATATTCTGATTCTTTTTCTGCACCGTTGAATAGAGAAAGTCTTGATTTGGTGATCTGAATGCCCAGGGAGCTGTCTTTATGTCCGGCCTTGTTTTTTAACTGGGCAGCTTTTTCCCGGCCCACTCCATTGTCTGCAATGGTACAGTTCAGGATATCTCCCAGCAGTTGAAAATTAACGGTGAGCAATCCTTTTTCCGGCTTATGTGAAAGCCCATGCCAGATGGCGTTCTCGCAGAATGGCTGAAGTATCATGGGTGGCATATAGATCTCGGCAGGATCGATATTGTTCATCATTTCGATCTTATAATCGAAAGAATGTTCCAGGCGGAGCTGCTCCATATCAAGATAAAGCCGCAGCATCTTAAGTTCTTCGTCGAGGCTGATCAGGGGCTTTTCAGAATTGGTCAGCACCATACGGATCAGCCGAGAGAAACTGGTGAGATAGTCTGAGGCTTCCTGGGTTTTATTTTTCAGGATGAACCAGTTGATGGAGCTGAGTGAGTTGAAGATAAAATGAGGATTCATCTGGGCCTTGAGGGCTTTCATCTCCAGGTCCTGCGCTTGTTGCTGCAGCTCCGCCTGCCTCCGTATCAGTTCGAGTTGTTCGTATTTTTTACGAAGGTTGATATTTCTCCAGATGAATGCTCCTGTGATCAACAGCAACAACAGGGCTGCAAGCAAAATATTTCTGACCTGTGCCTGCTGCCTGATCTCCGCGGCCTGTAGCTGATTGTCTTTCATCAATAAAGCAACATCCGCATCTTTCCTGGCCTTGTGAAGCTGGAATAAAAACTGTGCGTTCTGGATGGAGTCTTTCAGCTTGATGTATTTATCGAGATATAAATAGGCGCTGTCACTATTGCCCAGGCTATAATGTGTTCGGGCCATGAGTTCATAGATGGGCATGATATAACTTCTCTTGCCCCATTCTTGTCCTTTTGCGAGCGCGATGTGTTCGTATTTCAGCGCATCCTGATAGTTGCCCAAGGCGTTGTGTGCAGCACTTAATTTGCTGGTTGTTACTATGAGACCCTGTGGGGCGTAAATCTTAAATGAGTCAATGAGTGGTGTAAGTGTTTTAATCGCCTCATCGTATTTTTTTTCCAGTAACTGGATCTGTCCGAGGCCAAGCAAAGAATACTTTTTTGAAAAGGAGTACTGTGTTTTTTGACCGACGTATTTTTTTGCGGAGTCGATAGCGCCCATAAAAACATAGAGGTCAAACATTTCGGCTTCTGCACTCCAGTCTTTGTAATTGTTTTTTTCTGCATAGTCTTTGCTCTCACGGAGATAGTTTAAAGCTGTTTGAAAGTCGCCTCCGTTTTTTGAAATTTCTGACAGGTTATACAGGGATTGAACCACCAGATAGTGTTTGTAATATAATAGGTCAGGTGAATTAGCCGGAGTGATCCATTTTTTCGCATAACCCAGACCTTTCAGTGAAGCATCAAGTGCTTCACTCAGGTAGCCGTCATCTATATATTCGAAACTTACCCAGGTAAAGAATTCTGCACACTCCCTAATATTTCCCGCAAGCTCCATCTCTGTTAAACCTTTCTGGTAAGTAGAGAAATAAAGATCTTTTTCCGTGCGTGATTTTTTCCGGATCATATCGGACTTCAGAAAATACACGTGTGCCAGCTTGTGGTGATCATTGACTTTCTCAAGTATGGGCTCGGCCTTGTTGAGTAACAAGTCCATGGTGTCCAGCAACTCAGCTTTAACAGGAACCGGGTTACCATCATCATCCCACCAGGAGTAAAATTTTCCCTGGGCCAATTGCAGCAAAGAGGCTCCTTCACCAATTTTATAATTAGATCTTATTGATTCTTCGTAAGCCGGCCGGGCATAATAGGAGACGGAGTCTTTTTTGATTCTAGAAAACATACCCCATGCTTTAGGCCGTTCGCTTTTATACAGGCTGGTGTCAGTTGTTCTCTGCCAGGCATAACTGATCTCATTCAGCAGGTCTATCTTATCCTTACCGGTAGTGCGGGACAATTTGTTCTCCAGGCCTCGAATATATTTGAAGTCGTACGCCGGACCTTGTGCCACGGAACTGGCAACGATGAACAGTGAACTGATGATGAAGCAGAGCTTTTTCATAACATTCAGGGAATGCCGTTTTAGAAGTTACAAATTGTCTGGCATTCCTGGATGTGAAACTATTGGCAGCGGGCTCCTGAGGGAAACAAAAATGGGTTATTGGTGAATATTTTGGGTGATCAACATGAATGAATGGAAAAACACATGAATTCAGCGTTATTCCACCATAGGAATCTGAATCTGTCAGGGCTATTTTTGAATTCAATGAGACAATTTCGATGGACCGGCGGCTTTAACTAAGCTTGGACATTGGGATTAAATTGTACGGAAATATTCCGTACATTTGATACTCAATTGACCGCGATGAAAACAAACCAAACTGCCCGCCTGGAATTAAGGCTGTCCAAAGAACAGAAAGACCATTTTGAACAAATGGCCGAATTGGGAGGATTTAAAACCTTAACAGATTTTATGGTGCATGCGGCAGATAAGGAAGCGAAAAAGATTGAACAGCGGAAAAATGCTATTCTGACTACAAAGAAGGATTGGAAAGTATTCATCGATGCAGTATTTGTCAATCCACCTGCTCCCAATGCAGCCCTGAAAAAAGCAGCTAAGAGGTACAAAAAACTGCTGTCCGAAAAATGAATTTTCTATCGGAGCCGTTGAGCGATAATCATATTCGGGACGATTTCTCCTGTGGAAAATCCGTTCTTGACAGGTATTTAAAAATTCAGGCAGGTCAGGATACCCGGAAGCAACTCACTGCTTGTTTTGTGATAGCGGATAGTGAAGATGCTGTTTTTGGATATTATACACTGTCCAGCTCATCAATACAGACCGAGTCACTTCCTCCCTCCATGAGAAAGAAAATCCCACAAGGGAACAAGACCGTACCTGTTATCCTATTAGGCAGGTTAGCTGTAGATCTGAGGTACCGGGGACAGCATCTTGGAGAAGATCTTTTGCTCGACTCCATGAAAAGGTCATTAGCTGCTTCAGAAGTGGTTGGTTCAATCGCTATGGTAGTTGATCCTTTAGATGAAGAAGCGAAGTCATTTTACCTGAAATATGGGTTTACCCAACTGGACAATGGTAAGATGTTCATCTCCATGAAAGATATATCTGCTGTGCTATAACTGGCAGGTGTTCACTCCGCCATATGCAGCCTGAAACTGCCGGTAACCGGTACGAGCTTCGCAGTGTCTTTGATATCGATCAGGTTCATGGAAAAATTGCCCTCGGCGTATTTGCCGAACAAAGTACTCTTGCCAATTATTGTGACGTTGAACACCAATGAATCTTTGCTGATCTGGTAAGATTTGTCAATGGTTCTGTCGTACATGTGAATGCCGCCGTTTCCATCTGCCTGAAGTACTTCATAGGTACCTGTGGGATCAGTTCCTTTTTTTGTGACTACGAAGTCAAACAATAAGTCACCCTCTATTTCTTTGGGGATACTATACTTGTTGTTGATAAAAATTGTAGTGGATGGTTTTGTAGGATCCTGTTCCTGCCGTATGTTCATAGCCGGACCCCATTTGGTTTTGTTATTCAGATCTTCAAATCCAAAACAATAAAGTCTGGACCTGTCAACGGCCATGGAGAAGTGAAAATTCTTGTCCACTTTATATGGAGACTCATATTGGAAAGGTTCTTTAGAGCAGCTGATGAAGATCAGGGCCACAAGGATAAACGCAGGAACTGGGTTGAACTTTTTCATAAAATTCGTTTTAAGGGGACTATAATTCATTTAACCTGAAAGAGCCAGAAGCCGGCTCGGTGTAGGTGGTATCCGTATTTTTGGTCAGGGTCATGGTGAAACTCCCCTCTATATAATTCCCGTATTTTGAATTATTCCCGGATGAGGAAATATTGATATGTACAGACCCCGGCTTGATTGTCATACCATCCATGCCCATGAGAATTGAATAACTGCCATTCGCGTCATCCGTATAGTTGCCTTTGATATCGATTCCCTTTTTTGCAGACCCTATGCTGAACGAATAATTTGGATTTCCAACTGTAGCCATGAGCTGCGATTGTATCTTAAGAAAAGCGGTATCATTTTTAGAACTCAGGGAATATATCAGACCGTGGATATTCCCGCTCTCACTGACGGTGCTGTGCAGCTCCCTGGTTAGAGTACCATGGGTCAGTTTGAAGAATAAGAAATCGTCGGTCTTAGGTGTTGGGTCAAAATTGTCTTTGGAGCAGGCAGCCAGGAGCAGGACAAAAAGCAGGCTAAGTAGAATTGAAGAGACTTTTTTCATGATTGGTCAATTAGCATTATTTAATTGGTGATTAGTCAAAAGACCTGGTTTTATGGACCAAATGCGCCAAGGTTGAAGTTCACTTTTACCGGCACAACCACAGAGGTATCGTTGTCTTTCCATGTATTGAGTTGCATTATGCCTTTCACATATATAGGGCCACTTTTTTTCACGAGGATTGAATCAATGGTAGCAGTACCGGAGATGATCGTTAATGAAAATTTTGGTGGTGAGGTTTTGGTGATTTCCGGCTCAGTATACATCCAAAGTCTTTTAAATTCATAAGTTCCCTCCAGATTTGTTCCTTTTTTCTCGAAGTGAATGTTCATTGTTTTAGGTAAACATCCGCATATGTCTAACAGCGAAGAACTGAAGAACAAATACATTGAATCATTCTCCTTATGATATAACATTTCGGCTGTAGGTATTTCAAAGGTCAGATTGGGAAGTTCCACTTTGAAAGCAGGAGGCAGGTTATTGGCTGTTGTTAACCTTGGCGCTTCATCTTTTTTACATCCCGGCAACAGCGTAATTAATAAGAGTGAGACGAGGCATAAAGATTTTTTCATGGCGATCCCTTTAATAACCCTAAAGTATCCCGCCAGAAAGTGGATCCATAATTGATTTTCAGACCTGAATTAATAACAGTTGCATATATCCGTAAAGGAAAGGCTATTGTAGAGTGCTAATTGCAAATTCTGCAAATACCGGCCTTGAATTGGGATCATCGGGGGAAAAGATTAATTT
>DATGXN010000045.1:0-2022 GCA_035298945.1 Chitinophagaceae bacterium
TGCGGGTGTGACCCATATATCGTTGATGTTTCCGCGCGTCCCTTCTCGTGTATACCAATACGTTAGTTTGGAGCCGTCTTGTGAGAAGGTAGGATAACCTTCCATCTGGTCTCTCGTGGTCAGGGGCTTAATAGAACCATCTGCCACATTGAGTATTTGCGTTGACCGATACATATTATCCCCGGAGTAAGAAGAGATCACTTTGACAAACACGATCTGCCTGCTGTCGGCAGACCATGATAATGGGGAAGATGGGGGACCGGGAGGAATAGTGACGGGTAAGGACCATGAGCCGGAGGTCAGGCGTTTGGCCTCACCACCTGTTGCGGGAATAAGCCAGATATGAGCCGGCTGTCTTGCTGCGGATAGAAACATATCGTTGTTCCTGATCTCAAATGCATCGTAACCTTTTTTGACCATTTCTTTTCCGGGTACATCATCAGATGTAACGTAAGCGATGTTGGCGCCATCGGGACTCCAGGCATAATGTTGAACACCATTTGGTGCATTTGTAATTTGTTTGGCCTCACCACCGAGCATATTCAAAGCAAACAATTGGTTAGAACCGGCCGTGGTTCTCGCTACAAATGAGATGAGCGATCCATCCGGCGACCAGCGGGGCTGTGTTAGACCCTGGCGGTCGAATGTAAGTGGGCGCACGATGCCAGTGGCAATATCGACCAACGAAAGCTCGGTTTTATACGTGTTTGATACCGTATCCGCCCTGGAAACAACGATCGCAATAGTTTTTGCATCGGGCGAGATCTGGGGATCAGATATACCTACGAGTTTGACGAGGTCGTTCACTTCAAATTTCTTCTGCGAGAAAGCTGCGGATGTTACAAATAAAAAGATGAGGAGCGTTTTGAAACGATATGCCATAGCAAGCGCTTTAGTGTGTTTTTCTAAATATATGAAAAGGAAATCGCAGCAGAATAAATAATGAGACTCAGTCAGGAGATATTCTCTTCACTTAACCTTTGCTATCGCCTTTTCCAGCACTTTGTCTTTCCCTGCATCAATGTCTTCTTTCGTGTTTATCGCATAGATCTTCGGCGTTACGCCAATGCCCTCTTCAGATCTCCCGCTTGCATTTCGGTAGTCACCAACGCCTACAAAATATAACCAGCCATTAGGCAACTCTCTTGATATCACATCAGAAAAACCTCCTGCCGTGGTATCTCCCATTTGGGTGACTTGTGCCTGGGTATTCATCGCCCAGGTATAGGTTTCCCCCGCACTGGCGGTCCACCTCGTGGTGAGTAGCACCACAGGTTTAATGTATTGGTGATCACCCTGCAGGTCAACATACCATTGGGCCGGTGCAGTAAAATGATCACGGGCGGGACCATTTCTTTTCCTGGTGGTCATGAAAAGTTTTCGCTCAGCAGCAAACCAGCCAGCGAGATACCTGCTCACTTCATCATCCCCGCCTGAATGATCACGAATATCAACGATCATCGCTTTTGTATCTTTTAACACATGCATGATCTCAGGCATCTTCTGCTGGTAGAAACTCAACGGCATACCAAATTCCCCAAAATGCAGGTACCCGATATTCCCGTCAAGTATTCCATAATGCAGTTTATCATCAACAGCAATAAGCGTTGGCAGGTAATTACGGTTTATCACTTCAATTGAAAAATCCTCCTGAACTTTATTTTCCCGGAAAAAACTGCTGCTTTCATAGCGTGGCAAACCATCGCTGGTGGGTTGCAGAAAAGCATGGATATCGTTAAGCGGTGTGATCATTTTACTCAACACCTCATACAACTGCTGATTGCTCATGCCGTCGTTCACCTCAGCCCTTAACGCCTGGTGAACTGAATCCCAGTCTATGTTACGCGCTTCAAAGCCCCCATACCAGGCATCATACCCTTTCCACATCTCTTCAAAATTGGTTACCGGAGTGTTTGACACAACCGGCCCCAGCAATAACTTCTGGCAGGATGTGAAGAGAACTCCGGACAACATTGTAATCACTAATAGTTTTTTCATCTTCTTATTATTATCTGTTTGACC
>DATGXN010000046.1:0-19473 GCA_035298945.1 Chitinophagaceae bacterium
TGCAGGTTGGGATGGCGTAGTCCGGCCTTATTCTTCACAAGGCAATAACCTGGACGCCATGTTCCAGGATGCGCAAAACTCTAACATTAACGTAGCTGTTACGCAGGTTTCTGAGAACAATAATATTCGTTTCTCTCTGACCCGTCAGGATAACGAAGGTGTGAGCTTGAATGCAAAGAACTCCAAGAACATAGCAAACTTCAACAGTACGTTCAGGCTAGCTAAGAAATACAGCATGGACCTGCAGGTTAACTATGTAAACCAGATCACTAAGAACCGCCCTTACTCTATCGACAGGTTGACCAACAACTTCACCGGTATGATGGGACGTTTCGATAATGCTGAATGGTATATGAATAAATACCAGACCAGCAAAGGATACAGGTTTGTAACCGGTACCGGCCAGAGCCTTACTCCATCTGAGAATATCAATGGTGGATATGGTGGTTTCAAAGGTGATATCGCCGACTATTTCTGGAGAGTGAACAAGCACATGACAGAAGAGAAAAGCAATCGCGTGATTGCCAGCATGACTCACCACTGGCAGATCCTCCCAAGTGTTAAACTCCGGGGAAGACTGGCTAACGACTTCACAGGACAACTGACCGAAACATCACAAGCTACTGAAAGGCCTCTGACCTTCGGTAACTCTGGTTATTTCGGAATGGAAAGCTTTAACTACAACATCGTTTACGGTGATCTGTTAGCCACTTATACCAAGAAACTGACTTCAGACCTCGAATTGAACGTAATGGGTGGTTACACTGCTCAACGTGAAAACGGAACCTGGATCAGTCGTGGTACAAACGGCGGTTTGAGTACTGAAAACCGATTCGATGTAGGCGCTTCTGTGAACACAGCAAACAGCGGTTCAAGAAGACTTGAAATCGTTAAAGACGCCTTCCTGGGAACTGTTAACCTCGGATACAAAGGATGGTTATTTGTTGAAGGAACAGTAAGAAGGGACAGAACTTCTACCATGAATCCTAACAATAACGCTTTCGTTTATCCCTCTATCAACTCCAGCTTTATTGTGTCACAGGCGTTCAAATTGCCTGAGTTCATCGATTATATGAAAGTAAGGGGCTCATGGGGTATCGTGGGTAACTATCCTGATCCATACCTGGCTAACGTAGCTTATAGCCAGAATACACTGGGTTCACAAGGTGCTAACCCTGTTCTGTATACTACGATCCCTGGTAGCTTCGGTAATGACCAGATCAGGCCAGAACAGAAAAAAGAATTTGAATTCGGGTTGGATACAAGGATGTTCGACAACCGTTTGGGTATTGATCTTTCTTATTACAATGCACAGGTGGTTGACCAGATCCTTCCGCTTTCACTGCCAGGATCATCAGGTGCAACTTCAATCCTGAGTAACGTAGGTACCCTGAGAAATACAGGTATAGAATTAGGTTTGAACTATAACGCGATCCGTCAGAAGAACTTCAGGTGGGACATCACGCTCAATATTGCTAATAACACAAACAAAGTTGAAGCACTTGCTCCTGGTTTGACAGAACTGCTGCATGCTGACTACGATGGTAACGCTGCGCAGTTGAAATCAGTTGTAGGTCAGCCAATGGGTGATTTCTATGCTCACCCTGTGTTGAAAGACAAAACAGGTCAGCCTATTGTAGATCCTAATGGTCTTTATAAAGTAGATCCAAACAGCATGTACAAAGTTGGTAACGCCATGCCAAAAGTAACTGGTGGTTTGATCAATGCTTTCAGCTTCCATGGTGTGACTTTGGACGCGGTGATCGACTACAGGTTCGGTGGTCACGTTATGCCAACTGCTATTTACTGGATGATGAGCCGTGGTCTGCTGGAAGAAACACTACAGGGCATGGATAAAGCACACGGTGGTCTGTCATACTATGTTGATGGAACTGGTAAGAAGATCCAGACTTCAGGAACAGCAGGGCCTAATGGAGAGAAAGTATATAATGATGGTATGCTGCTTCCAGGTGTGAAAGCTGATGGTACTGCCAGTGATTACATGACCACATCATCTAACTACTGGTGGACTGTTTACAACTGGGGTGGTCCTCAGTACAGCCCTAACACAAGGTATGAGCTGTATATCCAAAAGAACAGCTATATAAAAATGAGGGAATTAGCTATTGGTTACAACCTTCCTCATGACATTGCCAAGAAGATTGGAGCGAAGAATGTAAACTTCTCAGTATTTGGAAGGAACCTGTTCTATTTCTACAGAACACTTAAGCAGATCGATGCTGAGCAAACTGCAGCAGGTGCAAGGTGGTTCCAGTCTCTGACCAATGTGGGAACCAACCCTTCAACCAGGACAGTTGGTGTAATGTTGAGGACAACCTTCTAATTCTAAAGCATTAAAAGATTATTATGAGAAAAATATTAATAGCGCTTACTGTTCTGGGAGTTATGGTTTCTTCCTGCAGTAAGACGGATTTTGCAGATGCGTATGCAGATCCTTCAAAAATTTCAGAGACCACTGTAGAGAAGCAGTATTCAGGCTTCCTGCAAACCAATAAGGATTATGTACTTCCTGCCTATTGGAACTATTTCGTAGTGCTGAGAACTACTCTTCATTACTATACCCAGGCTGTGGGTTGGGTGAATGTCAACAACCAGTATGTTCCAGGTATGGCTGCGATCAGTGCACGCTGGGGCACTTACTACAGCCTGCTGGCCCAGTACCGCGAAATGCAGAAAGTGTATAACAAGCTAACCGCTGATGATCAGGCCGCCTGGAGGATTTATATGATTACGGCGACTATCTACCTGTATGATGCCACCGAGAAAATGGTTGACCTTCATGGTGATATTCCGTTCTCTGAAGCAGGTATGCTCAGCACAAACAGTGGAGATTACAATGCATCTTTACCTAAGTATGATGGTGCAGAAACTATCTATACCACTATGTTGGATGATCTGAAGAAGTTCTCTTCTGAGCTGAGCACGATCACAGTTCCCAGTGGGATTCTTACAGGATTTAAAACCCAGGATTATATCAACAAAGGAGATGTTAGTCTTTGGAGGAGATATAATAACTCACTACGCCTGAGAATGCTGAGCCGCGTTTCTGACGCAGCTTCTTTCAAAGCAAGGGCTGATGGCGAGATCGCTGAGATCCTGAACAATCCTACTACTTATCCACTTGTATCAACAAACGCCAACAACATCCAGATCAAGGTTATCGATCTGAACTCTCCGATCAATTCTAAAGGTTTCAGGACCGGTCTGGAAGATTGGAACGGAAACGTTGCGGGTAAGGTGATGATCGATCATATGAAGAACAATGCGGATCCCAGGTTGAGGGCTGTGTTTGAACCCGGATTGAATGCTGCTGGTGTTTATGAAGGTGTTGACCAAATGGCTCCCCCGGCAGATCAGACTAAAATGATTGCTGACGGTAAAGCGACAATATACAATCGTTCCACGCTGAGCAGGAACGAGTATTTCCCTGGTGTTCTGATCAATGCTGCGGAAGTGAATCTGCTTGCTGCTGAAGGTTTCCTGAAAGCCGGCAAAGCTGCTGAAGCTAAAGCTGCATACGAAGCAGGTATCACTGCATCTATCAATTTCTATTATGATGTAAGAAAACTCAGTGCTGATAACGTGGCTGGTGCTCTTACTCCTTTAACTGCAACTGAGATCACAGACTACCTGGCAAAACCTGCCATTAGCTGGGATGCTGCAACAACAACTGCTGACAAGATCAAATTGATCGCCATGCAGAAATGGTTACATTTCAACGTGATTCAAAGCTTTGAAGGATGGGCTGAAATGAGAAGGCATGATTGGCCAGCTCCTACATTCTGGGTTGACGGCGCAAATGCTCAAACACTTCCTCCTCAGCGCTTCCTGTATGATGGAAGTGAGAAGACTTATAACTTAGCTAACTATAGTAACGTAGCCGCGAAAGATAATCTTACTACTAAGATTTTCTGGGACGTAAAATAGGTATTTGGTAAAATTTGAGTTGTTTAGAAGCAGGCCCCCCGAGGGGCCTGTTTTCGTATATGAGACGCAGAGAGGGACGCGGAGACACGGAGGAGGACACAGAGACACTGAGAGGAACACAGAGACGCAGAGGTCTCCGTGTCTCCGTGTTCTTCTCCGTGTCTCCGTGTCCTTCTCCGTGTCTCCGTGTCCCCCTACACGCAGTGCTGCCCTACAAGCTCAACCCCATCTTGCCTTAACCTGCAAGCCACGAGTTGTCCTCCTTTGGCTACGGAGTAATCCAGGCAGATGGCTGATGGGTTTTCGATTTTCGGGTCTCCTTTAAGCCAATAATGTCCGAAGAAAACAGGCTTGGTATCAGTGTATGAATAGTATTCCAGGTTTTTCGGAATTTCATCTTCCGCAATTTTTTTTGGGCATTCCATCAGCACGTCTTTGTATTTTTTTCTTTCCTCTAGAGTGGCCCACCATTTCACTCGAGCTTCGGTATGTTTATTTCCGTCTTTATCATAGAAGAACATACCATCGGGTAACTGGTGTTCTTTCCCTTTCAGGGATTCTTCTACGGCCCAGTAGGTAGACCCGCCATTGATCTTGTCATTTCCCAGGCTCAGGAATCCCGGGGTGATACCATCATAATTCTGCTTCAGGAAATTGATATGTTCATTGTCCCAGCAGGCATGCACTACCCTGAAATGTTCAAACTCCAGAAACAAAGGGAGTGTTTGGAACCATTCCAGGAAATCCTGGAACTCATGATCGTAATGGGTGAACTGATCCAGCGTTTGAATATGTTGTTTGATCTCCTTGATGGTATGCTGGCGGAAAAAACCTCCTTTCTCGATATGAGGAGTATGGAATGATATCGCATTGAATTCGTGGTTGCCCATCACAGCCGATGCATGTCCCGATTCCACCATATCACGCACCAGGTGGAGCGTTTCCCTGATCTTGGGACCCCGATCGATGAAGTCGCCAACAAAAACAACGTGCCTGCCCTGGGGATGACTGTAAACACCGAATCGTCGCCTGTACCCCAGTCTTGATAAGAGAATTTCAAGCGTGTCTGCGTGACCGTGGATGTCACCAATTAAGTCGTATTTCAGGTGTGACATACTCTAATTTACTAATTATCTAATTGGCTAAATCGATAATTCTTTGGAACAAATTTTCTTCGAATCAGACAATTAGTCAATTAGCTAATTAGCCAATTTTAGTATCTTAATCCAAACCTCAAACTCATGACTGCAGCCAACACCGTAAAATATTTCAGTTATTATTTATTTCTCTTAGCCCTCACGTTGATTTTTGTTCCAAACGTTTTACTGTCTGTGTTTCAGATGCCCGAAACCAGTGAAGTCTGGATCCGGGTGGTTGGTGTATTGGTCGCTTGTATAGCTGTTTATTATCATGAGATGGCAAAACTGAACGCAGTTCCCTTCCTGAAACTCACTGTATGGGTTCGGCTCTTCGTCTTTGTTGCATTTACCGGATTATGGATTTCTGGCGCAGGCCCCGTGCAACTGATTTTATTTGGGATCGTAGATGCGCTGGCTGCATTCTGGACCTGGTATAATTTAAAACATAGTTAATTGTTAAATAAATCTCAATAGTGTTGTAATGTTTTAATTTTATGCGCAAGGTGATGGACATTTGAGCATCTATTCCTAAGGACACTTGCACCTATCCAGATCGGTTATGAAAACTCCCTGATCTGTTCTATTCAACGATTGTTATTGCGGAGCCAGTTAAGCTGGTATGAAAACATGAATCTATGGCGAACCGCTTGGGTTGACGCCAACTAAAATATTTGAAGTTTTTTTTGACACACAGTTAGATTTGGACGCCGGAAGTTTCTACTTCCGGCTCTTTTATTTAGCAGGTTGCAGGTTGCAGGTTACAGGTTGCAACCTGCAACCTATTGTACAATTGACTGATACACCAAAACCTTCACTCTGTCCCCAAAGTCCCAATCCGGCGTGGGCCATATATTGCGCATGAAAACGGCCACCAGCTTGTTTTTCGGGTCTATCCAGAAATGCGAGGCGAACATGCCATCCCATCCATAGGATCCATATCCCATGGGCGTCATCATGGTGGCTTTGTCCAGGTAAAGTCCGAAGCCCAGCCCAAAACGCCTGATATCCTCGGGATTGTCGAACATCAGGGATTCCCCGATCTGGTTAGTGGTCATCAGTTGGATGGTATGCGGAGAGAGCAGCCTTGTGTTGTTTAGTGTTCCGCCATTGATCAGCATCTGACAGAAAAGTGCGTAGTCGTAGGCCGTGGAGCTGAGTCCTGCTCCGCCTGAGAAATAGGTTCCGTTTGGTACAAGCGGGAAATTGGCTAAGGCGTTGGAATTAGCGGGATAGGTTACCGCCTTGGCATTTTCATCCTGCCGGTATAAAGTGACCAGCCTGGAATACTTACTGGCTGGCAGGTAAAAATAAGTATCCTTCATCCCAAGCGGGCTGAAGATCTTTTGATCGAGAAATTTGTCCAGGGGCATGCCGCTGATCACTTCTATCAGGTACCCCAGTAAATCTGTATTAAGGCCGTAAAGGAACTTTTCACCTGGATTATTGAATAAAGGCAGGGCGGCCAGGCGCATCATGTTATCTTTTAAAACCAAATTTGGCGTCCCGATCCCGCCGCCGACTTTATGTTTTGCGTAAATGGCATTGGCGAAATTGGATCCAATGCCCGGATAGCCGAGGCCGGAGGTATGGGCCAGCAGGTGGCGTATAGTGATCTCCCTTTTTGCGGGCTGGGTAGTGAAGGTGGTATCGTTAGGATTGAATTTCTCCAACACCTTCGGATTTTTGAATTCGGGTATGAATTTGGAAATGGGATCATCCAGCGAAAATTTTCCTTCTTCCCATAACATCATTACTCCTACACAAACAATGGGTTTGGTCATGGAGGCGATCCGGAAGATCTGGTCTTTCTGTATCGGCGTTTTCTTCTCCACATTACTGTAGCCGAATGCTTTGTTGTACACCATCTTGCCGTCTCTGAAGATGATCGCCGTAGCCCCGTTCAATCGACCCTGATTGATATATTGTTCAATGAATTGATCTATCCGGGTCAACCGTTCTGCAGAAACACCGGCAAGTGCAGGATCTGCCGTTGACAATTGGGCAACAGATAAAACAGGTATCAGTAAAAGCAAAAAAAGAAAGCTGCGCATGAAAAAGATTTTACTAAATATACGCAAAGACAGAAATGGATGAGTGGGGTTTGCCCAGTCTGAATTACTGACGCATACGTTTAACAGCTTTTGCGATCTCGATCCAACAGGTGCTTACGAAAGCAACGCTCACACTAATGGCGAGTAAATGCCAGCTGAGTGGCTCAAGCCGGAACAGGTTTTGCAGGCCAGGAATGGTAAGAATGCCAACAATGAAGAGCAGTGTAACTCCAATGATCAGCAGCACCAGGTTGTTCTTATAACGCAATGTGGTAAAGAAGGAATAGTAGAAAGACCGGTTCACTAAAGTCAGGAAGATATTGCTGAACAACAGGGTGATGAATACCAGTGTTCTTATCAGCGTATCAGTTTGTCCATCTTTCATAGCCCAATAGCCGATACCAAGACAGCCAGTGGTGATAAACAAGCCCTGAATAATGCTGGTGAGTAATTGCCTGAATGAAAGAAAAGTACTGCTCATGATCCTTGGAGGCCTGTTCATGGTGCCGGGTTCCATGGGTTCGTTCTCATAGATAATGGAACAGGTTGGGCCCATGATCAGTTCCAGGAAGATGACGTGCACGGGGGTGAAGATCTCTGCAAATGCCCAACCCAGAACGAGTGGGAGCATGACGATCAGGATGATAGGAATATGGATGGATACGATATACTGAATTGCTTTTTTCAGATTGTCGTAGATCTTCCGGCCCAAAGCAACGGCATCGGTCATATGGGCCAGGTCATCGTCCATCAATATTAATGATGCGGCGCCTTTAGCCACTTCAGAACCACGCTGGCCCATGGCAATACCTATATGTGCAGCTTTCAATGCAGGCGCGTCATTCACGCCATCGCCCGTCATGGCTACCACTTCCCCAGCTTCTTTAAGTGCGTCGATCACCTTGAGTTTGGCTTCCGGGAACATGCGCGCATAAACGTTGACGGCCTTTGCCCTGGTTTGCAATTCAAGGGGTTCCATCTTGAGCACTTCCGCACCCGTAATCACATCGCCGTTATGATTAAGGCCGATCTGCTTTGCAATGGCCACTGCTGTTTCGGCATAATCACCTGTTATCATTTTCACGGATATGCCAGCTTCGTTGAATGTTTTAATGGTCAGGTCAATATTCTTTTTAGGAGGATCCTGGAATGCCACCAGGCCCAGGAACTCAAATTTAAATTCGTCCTGCACTGCGGGCCATTCTGATCCCTCCCAGATTCCTTTTCCCACACCGAGTACACGGAATCCCTGGCGTGCATAGCTAAGCGCCTGTTCTTCTAATTGTTTTTTTCTATCGATGCTCAGATCTGATTGTTTAAGGATTCTTTCCGGTGCCCCCTTCGCAGCTATAATGTAACTACCATTTTTACCTTGAAATATATGTGTCATGATGGGCGGTATCCCGCCAATGGGATATTCATGTACCTGTTCGTATTCAACTCGTTTATCCGTGGCCGTTATACTGGCGTATAATTTGTGAATGGCCTGCTCCATTGGATCAAAGGGTTCTGTTTCACTGCTCCACATGGCAAATTCCACCAGCTCCTCGGGAAGTTTGATATCATAGACATTGAAAGAAGTATCGGATGCGGCATCGAACAGGTGGGCAATACTCATTTTATTTTCTGTGAGTGTACCGGTTTTATCGGCGCAGATCACAGTGGCCGCGCCCAGTGTTTCCACATACTGGGGCTGCTTAACAATGATCTTATTCTTCAGTAAACGAAAAGCACCCAGGGCCAGGAAGGTAGAGAAGGCGACAGGGATCTCTTCCGGAAGTATACTCATCGCCAGCGTAAGTCCGTGCATCAGCGAATGCAGGATGTCTTTGGTTTGAATATAATTGACCGTGATCACGATGGCGAATGCCACTGCGCCTATCCAAACCATGTTCCTGACGAAGGCTTTGATCTGTTTTTGAAGCGGTGTTTTTACAACAATGACTTCCTTGACGGCAAGTCCTATTTTGCCGAACATAGTTTTGGTGCCAACCGCATTCACTTTTGCGGTGGCATTGCCACTGGTCACCAGCGTACCGCGGTATATATCAGCGTCAGCCGACTTGTAAACAGCAAAAGATTCACCGGTCAATATGGATTCATTGATGGAAAAATCCCTTGCTGTGAGGATGACGGCATCAGCAGAAATGATCTCGCCTTCTTCGATCAGCATGATATCGTCTACTACCAGATCTTCAATGAGTATTTCTTCTTCAATGCCATTGCGGATCACTTTAACGTGCGACTGGGATAATTTTTTCAGTGCCTGTACGGCATTGCGGCTTCTGTATTCCTGGAAAATCGAGATGCCTGCAACAAGAAAAATGGAGATCAGCATGATGATGCCTTCCTGGTAGGAGCCTGTGATGAAATAGATCACGCAGGCGATCAGGAGGAGAATGAACATGGGTTCCATCACGATCTCTTTCAACACATTCAACAACACACGTTCTTCCTGCAGCTCCATGGCATTGGAGCCATGCTGGCGGCGTTTTTCCAAAACCTCCTGGTTTGAGAGTCCGTTCACAGGTTAAATGTACTTCCTCTCTTTCTCTATTTCTATCTTTCTCGCTCATAAGGTCGCCTGACCATTGTCAGTTTTTGGCAAAAACTGCTATCTTAATCTTTTATGAAAGATGGATTGTCAATACTGAAGGAACTGGCGGGAAAGATTCATCCGCTTCCTGAGGCAGCGATGGAAGATTTTCTGTCCATCTGGATGCCGTTCCAGGCAGGACGTAAGGAGTTGCTGACCGTTTCGGGCAATATAGAGAAGTATATGTATGTGGTGCTGGATGGTGTTCAAAGGGTATACTACCAGGATGATCTGGATCGTGAAGCCACTATAGTTTTCACTTATCCGCCCTCGTTTGGGGGAGTACTGGATTCTTTTCTGTTGCAGACCCCTTCAAAGTATAATTTTGAAACGCTTACGCCTTCCTCTTTTCTTCGGACTTCGTCTGCTTCATTCAATACCCTGATGGAGAAACACCATTCGATCGAGACCATGGTGCGTAAGGGGCTTAGTGGGGTGATCGCCGGCCTTGAGGAAAGGTTGGTGGAGATTCAGAGTTTTAGTTCTGAAGAAAAATTCAGGTCATTGCTTAAACGGAGTCCTCATATACTTCAACTGGTACCGCATAAATACCTGGCGAGCTACCTTGGCATAGATGCCACCAATTTCAGCAAACTGATCAATAAGGTGAGGATTTAATTTCTTGGTATTTACCAAGAATAGAGTGCTGAAGCCTTGCGAAGTTTGTACTGTTAAAACAAACAGTTATGACACTCATCAGTTCAAGGGCATTAATGAATTATCTGGAGCAGACAACAGAAAGGCATATTCAAAAGGCGATCGAAGACTATCAGAACATGGACAAGGCCCGTTTACTGAAGCCGGCCAAAAATGGTGGTTGGAGCATTGCGCAATGCCTCGACCACCTGAATGGCTACGGTCATTATTATTATCCATTGATGCAGCAAAAAATGGATACTTACAGGGAGGCTGGTGAAACTTACACGGGCACCTGGCTGGGAAATTATTTTGTGAAGATGATGGATCCGGATACGGGGAAGAGAAAGATGAAGGCATTTAAGAATCATCTTCCCGCTCCTGATCTTGATCCGCACGAAGTGGTGTCTGAATTCATCAGGCAGCAGGAGCAGTTACTTAATCTGATCCGCATCGCGCGTCACCGCGATTTGAACAGGATCAAGATCCCGATTTCACTGACTAAGTATATAAAGTTGAATCTTGGTGATACGCTGAGGTTTATTGTGGCTCATAACGAACGACACATGAGACAAGCGGAGCTAGCCGGAAATGTGATAAATGTGATAAATGTGAAGAATGTGGTGGAATGAATGTGAGAATGTGGGGAATGAAAAATGGCTACCAGTTCGGGAGCCATTTTCATTTTAATCATTTATCACATTCATTCTTCACATTCGTCCACATTTATCACATTCATCACATTAGAACTTCAGCATCTTCGGCAAATACTTATCGATTAATTCGGTGTAGTATCCCTTCAACTTATTCCAATCTGGCGGCTCGGGGCTTTTTGAATAAAGATCATAGGGGTTGAAGAGCTTCACCCATTTCAGCATATCACGATCGTGATCATCGAGCAGATGATCATAAGCTCCTTCGCGATGCCAGGCATAGAAAGAGTGATACCTGAGCATATAGAGCCCTGGCTCAGGAAGATTGTCCTTCATCATCTGGTAAACATATTCATCATGACCCCAGCTCATGTCAACTTTCCTCAGGCCACAATTGGGTTCATACACACCGTATTTTGTATTGTAACGAGGATCATTATAATCAGGGTTGTTCACGAAATACTCCGGATAGATGATCTTGTCTGAATAAGCACAACCAACAGGGAAAGTGTCACCAACTACAGCCCACTGGGGTTCGCCGAAGAGGCAAAGTACTTTACCCATATCATGCATCAGCCCAACCATCACCATCCAATCAGGATGTCCGTCTCTGCGGATGGCTTCTGATGTTTGCAGCAGGTGCTGGAACTGATCCAGATCTGTATCGGGATCAGAATCGTCCACCAGTTGATTCAGAAACTGGAATGCATCCCAAACCGGCATTTCTTTTTTATCAAAAGACAGGTATTCTTTCTGCTTCTGCTTTACAAACTCATAGGTTTGATAAGTATGGTTGAGACGATAGAATTCCCTCACCGTATCTCTGACGGGATCGTCGTAGTTGCGATATTCCTCTGTTTTTTTCGCAGTCGCGATGGCTTCCGGATCAGGATATCTTTCCAGGAGATCATCTTCCCAGAGATCCAGGCTGGACAATGGGTTGGTCTCTTGCGGTGTGAATTGTTTGTCTGACATGCTATTGCTATTAAAGTTGGACAATTTTTGATCCTATAAATATAGAAAACTTTATCCCAACCTGCAATGGCGGCTGCTTCCGGCTTGGTTTAATTCAATCGATTTCCTAGCTTTTCGCCGGGCCGCCGTTGGAATGGATTCACTATATTCCATTATTATCATCCCTCAAGACAACTTTGAATGAAATTACATTTGGCCGATTACCTGGTGATCCTGCTCTATTTTGCCTTTGTGGTGGCCGTAGGGTTCATTATCAAGAAAAGGATCAAGAGCTCGAACGACTTCCTTAACTCCAGCAAAACCATCCCTTTATGGATAACCAGCCTGGCTTTTATATCCGCCAACCTGGGCGCCCAGGAGGTATTGGGTATGGTGGCTTCTGGTGCCAAATACGGGATCATGACCGTGCATTTTTACTGGGTGGGAGCGATTTTCGCCATGGTATTCCTGGGCGTGTTCATGATGCCTTTCTACTACGGCAGCCATGCACGAAGTGTTCCTGAATACCTCTTCCTCCGATTCGATGAGAAAACCCGGGCCCTGAATGCCGTCACTTTTGCTGTGATGACCGTATTCTCTTCCGGCATTTCGCTATTTGCCCTGGCTAAACTGTTTGAAGTAGTGCTGCAATGGGATTTTGATGTCTCCATCTGGGTGGCAGCCGGTATTGTGCTGGTCTACACTTTTGTGGGCGGACTGACCAGCGCTGTATATAATGAAGTACTGCAGTTCTTCCTGATCGTTCTCGGGCTTTCGCCCCTGGTGATCGTTGCCTTGCAGGATGCCGGAGGGTGGGAGAATGTAAAAGCCAATCTCCAGCCCCAGCTCACGCATGCCTGGAAATATATGGGAAGTGCAGATACCAATCCCATGGGTATTCATTTCATGTCGCTGATCTTTGGACTTGGCTTTGTCATGAGCTTCGGTTACTGGTGTACCGACTTCCTCGTTGTCCAAAGAGCGATGATCGCGAAGAACATGAATGCGGCCCAACGGACACCCATACTCGCTGCTTTCCCTAAAATGCTGATGCCGCTGATCGTGGTATTGCCCGGTGTTGTTGCGATTGCATTGTCTCAACCAGGTCTGGCAGATAAAGGCTATAAGATCCCTGTTGATGCGGCAGGACAGCTAGACTACACTATGACCCTGCCATCATTGTTGTCGCATTATTATCCCAGCGGCCTGATGGGCGTGGGGATCACGGCTTTATTGGCATCTTTCATGAGTGGTATGGCAGGAAATGTGACTGCATTCAATTCTGTTTTCACTTATGATATCTACCAGGCTTATTTTGTAAAGAAGAGATCAGACAGGCATTATCTGCGGGTAGGCAAGCTCGTTACATTATTCGGGATCCTGTTTTCAATCGGTACAGCCTATATCGCCACGAGTTTCAATAATATCAATGATTTCCTGCAGCTGGTATTCAGCTTTGTGAATGGTCCTTTGTTCGCGACCTTCCTGCTGGGCATGTTCTGGAAGCGGACCACAGCTGATGGTGCTTTCTGGGGATTGTTGATGGGAACCATCGGTGCTGCAATTACACATGGTCTTACGATCGCGGAAGGAAAGGGCGGATGGATCTCTCCCATGTTCCCCATATCCAGCGGTATGGGCCAGGCCTTTATTGTAGCTGCATTTTCATGGGTGGTCAATTTCTTCACAACTATTTTCGTCAGTCTGATTACCAAGCCCAAGCCGGATGAGCAATTAAAGGGCCTGGTTTATTCCCTGACCGAGAAACCGAAATACAAGGGTGCCAAATGGTACCAGCAGGTAGTGCCGATCGGTATCCTGCTGCTCATCATCACCATCCTGCTTAACCTGATCTTCTTCTAATACTAACTGAAATGTATAAACGATTAAACCAACTGAGTTTCATTATAGGGCTATTCTTCATTATACTTTCGGTGATCCTGATCGGCGGCTACCTGTTGTCTGAAGCACTGAATGCCCGGATTAATCTTTATTCGGGAATCTCTTTCCTCGTGTTCGGGATCTTTATGGTGTGGGTAAAAAGCGGAGAATAGATAGTAAGATAGTGGGATAGAGAAATAGGGAGCATTCTTTATGCATATTGCAATAAGAATGCTCCCTATCTTTCTAACTAACTATCTCCCTATCTTAATAGCCCTGATTCTGCTTCAGGTATCCCGGCAGATTCGAAGCGCCGTCGATGGCAGTTTGCGGGATCGGGAAAAGCCTCTTGTTCTTATCGGTATTATTCTTCTCAGTCCAGCTGTCTTCATACTTACCGAAACGGATCAGGTCTGTTCTGCGATGGAATTCCCAATACAGTTCGAAACCTCTCTCTCTCAATAATGTATTCAGATCGATGGCAGTAAGTGCAGGTGCCTGCAGCGTTCCCTGCTTGCGGGAAGTTCTTACTGCGTTCACATCGGTGAGGGCACTTGCAGCATCTCCTTTGCGGAGTTTTGCTTCGGCTCTCATCAGGTACACATCAGCCAGGCGCACCAGAACGATATCTGCTTCACCAAAGTTCCGTCCACTGGCGGATTTTTGGCTGAACTCATATTTCTCAACCCTGTAACCGGTACTGTAACCACTGCCCGCAGTGGTGAAATTAACCGTTTCAGTATGATCTACCGGTGCGGTAGGCACGCTACGGGATGCATTGAAAAGTTTGCCTACTTTGAATCTGCCCTGGGCATCTTTCACAAAAGCACCACTTACACGGATCAGTCCGTATTGTTGTCCGCGAAGAATGCCCCTGTCAATTCTGTAATCAGCGGCAGTATAGAATGTATCCAAACCACCAGCCGGTACGCTTACATTCTTCTTGTAAAACCTTGGATCTGCCTGGGCAGGGTCGACAGGTGCGTAAGCGTTCACCCAGGTTCTGTAGAACTCAGGGGTGATGGCCGGGCCATCAGTTCCGTTGGCTGCAGGGAATGCAGGGAGGGGATACTGATCACCAGATAAAGAGAAATAAGCTAGACGGTTATGACCGTTCAGGTCAGAGCGTTGCTCACATACAAAGATGAGTTCCTTGTTGCTGTTGTTGGCATCACCGAAAATGGAAAAATAATCAGGTGATAAAGCATAGGAGCCGTTGCCGATGATGCGGGTGGTATAATCGATCACCTTATCCATGTCCTCGGGTTTGAACGTAAGCTGGGCTGCATATGGATCACGCCATGCTGCAGCATTCAGGTAAAGCCTGGCCAGCAAGCCATAAACACCTGCTTTGGTGATCCGTCCGGGTCCCACATTTGTCTGAAGGATGGGTTCTGCCGCGAGTAATTCTTTTTCGATATAAGCGATTGCCTCAGCTCCCCTTACGATCGTAGAGATATCATCTGGCTTCTCTTTAATAAATGAAATTCCCCAAAGATCGAGCGCAAGCATGTTATAGTATGCACGCATGGCCCTTGCTTCTGCCACATAGACCTGTGCATTTGGATCTTTGTTGTCTGGCAACGCATTGATCGCGATCACCGCCCTGGCTATACTTTGGGTAATGCTGTTCCAGGTATTCCTGACGTTTGGATCAGTGCTGGTGGTTTCGTGCTTGTGCAGCGAAATATAGATCCCGTTATCACCCCAGTCGGTACCGCCACGGTAAGGCAGAATGGCCTCATCCGTAGAGATCTCTGAAAGGGCGAACATCTGCGTATGCTGATAAAGATTTGGAAGAAGCGCATACACCGGCGCGATCAGTCCATCAGCCTGCTGTTTATCTGTTTGACCAGTGACCGATGATTCATCGAGCACTTTCTCATTGAGATCGGTACAAGATGCACCGAAAACAAGGGCCAATGTCATTAGTTTAAAAATCCTGCTTTTCATTTACTAGTGTTTTAGAGTGTTACCTGTAATCCGAATATGAATGACCTGGCTTTTGGATAACTCAGGTAGTCGATACCATATGATTGAACGCCATTGATCTGCCTGTCTGTGTTTACTTCCGGATCGTATCCATCGTAATCAGTCAGTACAAACAGGTTCTGACCTGTCAGAGAAACCCTCAGTGATTGAACCCATTTGCCAATACCCAGTTTTGTGGTATTGAAGTTATAACCGATCGCGAGGTTATTCAGCCTCAGGTAGGAACCGTTCTTGAGATAACGGGTACTCACCGGAGCCGCATTGTTTACAGATTCTTCCGGATATTGAATGGCTTCTTCTGTAGTATTCAGTCCCTTGTACAAACGGAGTTTGTAGAAGTTGGCGTTTGCTGTGTTATCGTAGATCTTGTTGCCAGATACACCGTTGAAGTTGATGTTAAGATCGAAATTCTGGTAAGCCAGTGTTCCGTAGAAATTATACATCACTTTTGGCAGTGCTGTTCCTGCAGCGATCCTGTCTTTATCAGTGACAATACCGTCACCGTCAACATCACGGTACTTACTCATACCGTTGGCATCAAACCCGATGAATTCTTTCAGGTAGAAAGTACCGATAGGTTCACCATTTACGTAACCATTGATGGTGGCAGAGGTAAGACCAGCACCGGTTGCATTACCAGATGGGATAACAGTATAAGGAGAGTTCTCAACTATGTTGTTAATGATAGTAATATTACCTCCAAGGCCATAAGTGAATCCTTTCTTAGTAGTATGACGATAAGCAAGTTCCGCCTCAAATCCTGTATTGGTAATGGTCATGTCTTCCACATTGGTCCAAACCGTACCTGCTGGTTGTACAGGGTCAGCCGGGATAACTTCAAGAAGGATGTTGCTTGATTTCTTATTGAATACATCGAAACTACCATTCAGGTCGCCATTCAACAATCCATAATCCAGACCAACGTTCCATTGGTTGGAGGTCTCCCACTGGATGTCAGGATTGGCCAGGCGGGTGAATGTGGAGCCGCCGGGATAAGGTCCTGTAGGAGTGAGCGGATAACTGGTTGTACCTGACACTGATGAAGTATATAATGGCTGCGTGATCTTGGAAGGGATCTCCTGGTTACCCGTGATACCCCAGCCTGCACGAAGCTTAAGATTGGAGAAGAACGAGTTCTGCATAAAGTCTTCTTCAGATATTCTCCAGCCTGCAGAGAACGAAGGGAAGAAGCCATACTTGTTGTTCTCACCAAACTTGGAAGAACCATCGGCCCTGAAGTTCACCGTCAGCAGGTATTTGTTCATGTAGCTATAGTTCACCCTGCCGAAGAAAGACTGGAGTTCGTTTTCCAATGCATATCCGCCGGGCTTGTTATTAGCCAATGTAAGATCCTGGCCGATGCCCGGATTATACTGGGGTTCCACCGTTGTGATGGGGAACCTGTTGATGCTGTAGTTGCGGCCCTGGAGGAAGATCTTCTGGTAAGACATACCACCCAGCACATCGAATTTATGCTCACCTGTTTTGAAATTATAGGTGAGATAGTTTTCGATCAGTGTATTCCTGTTGTATGTGTCATAGGTTTCAAGCCGGCCTTCAATGGTTGGCACCTGGCTGGCAATGGTCTGGTAATCCCTTGTTCCATTAGAAACGTCTACACCAAAGTTGAGCTTGTAAGTGAGGTTCTTCAGGATCTTGAAAGAAGGTGTGATATTCCCTATCACCCTGTTGATCTTAATGATCTCTTTTGTTTGACCGAATGTCACAAGCGGGTTGGTGATATCAGTGTATTTGATCGGTATCCCGGCTGAATCAGCAGGATAGGTTGGGTTATTGACCAACGCACTGCCTACCACATCCTGGATCGGAGGCCTGAGGTTATAGGTATTCGATGCATTGATGTTGGCTTCCAATGTTAACCTGCCATCGAGCAACTTCTGAGTCACATTGAACCGGCCGCTATACCTGTTGAGCTCGTTATTCTTAATGATACCCTCCTGCTTCTGCATGTTGAAGGCTGCATAATAAGTGAGGTTCTGGGCACCGCCGCTGAAAGACAGGTTATGGTCCTGGGTGAAAGCACTGCGGGTGATCAGATCCTGCCAGTCTGTATTGGCACCTTTGTCAACCAGCGTACCATTGAGTTTCCCCACTTCAGCCCTGTAACGTGCCGCATCGAAAACGTCTATAGGGTTGGCCATCTGCGAAGTACCGAGGTTCATTGTATAGGTCATGGTTGATACACCAGCTTTGCCACGTTTGGTAGTGATCAGAATAACACCGTTCGCACCACGTGACCCATAGATAGCAGTAGCAGATGCATCTTTAAGGATGTCAATTGCTTCGATATCGTTGGGATTGATGAAATTTAAAGGGTTACCTCCCCCGGTGCTGGCGTTGTCAAGTGGCAGTCCGTCCACCACAAAGAGGGGAGTACTTCCGGTACGCACGCCACCAGGGCCACGAACGGTGATGTTGGTGATGGTGCCGGGTTCGCCTGATGCAGACGTTACGTTCACACCTGCGGCCTTACCCTGGATCAGCTGTTCCGGGGAGTTGATGATACCGCGGTTGAATGCATCTGCTTTGATAGATTTAACGGCACCTGTAACGTCACGCTTTGACTGTGTACCATATCCCATTACCACCACATTGGCGAGTTCGGCCGTGCTGGACTGAAGGCTTACATTGACAGCAGCCTGGTTGCCTACTCTTAATTCCTGTGTTGTGAAGCCTACATAACTGATGACAAGGATGGCCTTATCATCGGGCACTGTGATGGAGAAATTGCCATCGGCATCTGTGTTTGTGGATGTTGCGCTACCCTTGACCGTTACTGTAGCACCGGCAAGAGGCTGGTCACCCTGGGTGACTTTTCCGGTAACCACTCTTTCGTAACGAATGGAGGGGTTTCCTTTTTCCCGCTCACCGGAAAATACCGGTGTCAGCGGAAACAAAAACGCCAGGTATAGTAATAACCTGGCAACCTTGTTCACGTTTAGTTCAAGCATTAGTGTTGGTTTTTTAAGAGTTCTAAAATTGGAAGTATTTTTTCTTCCAAAAACAGTGGGGAAATATAGTAATTATATGATGATATTTATATAATGTTTTGTTCATGCTATTTCAATCGATTTCTTACAATTTGGCGCTCATGAGAATGATTTTTGTGGTAATATCCGCCACTCTTTTTTCGTACAATACCCTGGCTCAACATCCTGCTCCCCGTACCCATTCGCACAACGACTATGAGCAGAAAGAGCCGTTTTTCGCTGCATACCGGGAGGGATTTAATAGCATTGAAGCCGATGTATGGCTGGCAGATGGGAAATTGCTCGTGGGGCACGACCAGAAAGACCTTCAGGCTTCGCGGACCCTCGAGGATCTTTACCTTAAACCGATATTGGCTAAACTAAAGGAGAATAAAGGGAGGCCATATCCGCAGAAAGGCAAGGAGCTCCAGCTGATGATCGATATCAAATCAGAAGCAACAGCTACCCTGGATGCACTGACTGCACTTATTCGCAAATATCCGGACCTGGCAAAAAATAAGAAACTAACGGTAACGATCAGTGGAAATCGTCCGCCGGAAGACAAATGGTCGTCTTATCCGGCATTCATACATTTTGATGGCAGACCAGGGAAATCATATGCTGTTGATGCAC
>DATGXN010000047.1:0-3301 GCA_035298945.1 Chitinophagaceae bacterium
CTAATTATGTTGACACATAGTTGCGACAGTACAGACCCCCTAAGAGTTTGTATGCCACCACCAATGCTTGTTCTGTAAATTCATGATGTTGCAAATATGTGGCAAAACAAAATACCATCCAAAAAATTTTGAAAACAGGCCGGAATAATAAGGAAGGGTTGAAAAATGGGGACTGCAAAGGGGAATTAGTAATATTGAGGCATGAAATATCTGATCGTTTTATTACTACTCATATTGACTGTAAATAGCCGCGCCCAGAGCGCCGATGATATCCTCGGTGTATGGCTGACGGGCGAAGGCAATGGCCACGTGGAGATCTACCGGAACGGACCTAAATACCAGGGAAAGATCGTTTGGCTTAAAGAACCAACAGACCCTAAAACCGGCAAACCAAGAACAGATGTCAATCATCCTGACCAGGCAAATCATACCCGACCGATTTTGGGTCTTGTTAACCTGTGGGGCTTTACATTCAAAGGGAAAAATGAATATGAGAACGGAAGGGTCTACGATCCAAAAAACGGCAAAGAATATAAATGTGTGATGACCCTGAAAGACAAGGATCATCTTGATGTTCGGGGTTATGTGGGAATTTCCATGATCGGGCGAACCGATCGATGGACAAGAGTGAAATGAACCCCCACGGGTTTGGGGCAAGTTTGAGAATGCTTTTAATTAGATTTGATAGAAATAGCATTTATGATCACAAGTATAAAGTCCTTTCTGAAATCCTGGGAATACGAGTCTTCGGCCACACTTAAATTACTGGAAAGATTAACGGATGATAGTCTTACCCAGGAAGTTTACCCGGGAGGCAGAACATTAGGAAAGCTGGCCAATCACATCCTGGAAACACTTACCGAATTACCTGCAAAGCTCAATCTAGGAATAGAAGAAAAACATGCCAACTATGCCAGTGCAGCGGAAATCGCGCAGCACTACAAAGTAGATTCTGACAGCCTGGTAAATGCGATCAAAACCAGGTGGACAGATGCCGATCTGTTGGTAAAAACCAATATGTATGGGGAGGACTGGCCCAATGGCGTTTCCCTGAATGTTCTGATACTTCATCAATGCCATCACCGCGGACAAATGACTGTGCTGATGCGCCAGGCCGGGATTATTGTTCCGGGAATTTATGGCCCCGCGAAAGAAGAATGGACAGCCATGGGCATGGCGCCCATGGAGTGAATTGAGGAATGTGGGGAATGTGGAGAATGAATGTGGGAATTGATTGAATGAGTTATTTGTTCTCATTCTCACATTCATTCTCCACATTTATCACATTCATCACATTTATCACATTCCTTATAGGCTTCCTTTAGTTGAAGGAAGATAATTCGATATTGGATCGCGCTTTACTGCCATCCTGATCGCTTTGGCAAACGCCTTGAATATTGCTTCGATCTTGTGATGCTCATTCTCACCTTTACATTCGATATTCAGATTGCATTTAGCGGCATCGCTGAATGATTTAAAAAAATGGAAGAACATTTCTGTAGGCATCTCCCCGATCTTCTCACGCCTGAACTCGGCATTCCAGACTATCCAGTTCCGCCCACCAAAATCGATCAGCACTTTCGCTTCCGCTTCGTCCATAGGCAACGCAAATCCATATCGTTCCATTCCTCTTTTATCAGAAAGAAGTTTTGAAAAAGCTTCGCCCAACGCGATCCCTGTATCTTCGATCGTATGATGTTCGTCTATATGCAGGTCTCCTTTGGCTCTGATCTTCAGATCCATCTTCCCATGCCTTGCCACCTGGTCAAGCATATGGTCAAAAAAACCAAGACCAGTTTCTATTTCTGATAATCCATTGCCTTCAAGATCCACCTCTACCAGTATATCGGTTTCATTGGTCTTTCTCCTGTGACTGATGGTTCGTTTTCCAAGTTTTAATAAAGCATAAATATCTTCCCAATCTGAAGTTTCGAGTGCGATCACTTTTTTCAGTGAAGCGGGATCTTTCACCTCAGCCAGTCCAAGTTCCGGATCATTGCTCAGGAAAATGGCTTTACAACCCAGGTTCCTTGCCAGTTCAACATCTGTAGGCCTGTCGCCGATCACAAACGATCCTGCCAGGTCATATTCTTCATTATTCAGATAATGCAGCAGCATACCGATACCCGGCTTCCTGGTAGACTTATGCTCATGCGGGAAACTGGCATCGATGTATTCCGCTTTGAATTCAATTCCCTCACCCTTCATGGCATCCATCACCACCTTATGCACAGCTTCGAATTTTTCCGTTGGATAAGCTTCAGTGCCAAGACCATCCTGGTTTGTCACCATCACCAATTCATAATCCAGTTCCCTGGCAATTTTGCCAAGCCATTGAAAAACGCCGGGATAAAAACTGAGTTTATCAAATGAGTCGATCTGGTAAGTAGGCGGTGCTTCGTTAATGATGGTACCATCACGGTCAATGAACAGGATCTTTTTCATGCGTTGTCAGAATTATTTTTTCTCTTCTCTCAGGGCCTTAACCTCTTCCGGTGTGATCATCGTTGCCTTGTTTCCAAAACTATTTCTCACATAGGTAAGCACATCTGCTATTTCCTGGTCCTTAAGAAATGCGTGTGACGCCATAACATTCGAGTAGGTCTCCCCATCTATTTCCAATGGTTCATCCAAACCGTTCAATACAATTCCTATCAGCCTTTTTTTATCACCCAGCACATACACTGTTTTGATCAAAGGCGGATTCATCCTCGGAACTCCACCTCCGTCAACCATATGGCAGGGCATGCAATAAGTATCATATACTTTTTTGCCTCTTGTAATGGAAGCCTGAAGAGAAGGCTGAACACCAATGAAACTCATACAGAACGAGGCAGTCACCAGCACAACGATCAGTTTCCTCATACTATTTCTTATATGTAATTTTCCAGATCCGGCCTTTGTTATCGTCTGAAACATACAGTGCCCCGTCTGGGCCCATGGATAATCCACAGGGCCTGTAGTCAGCGCGTCCCTGGGCTTTGTTTGGGCCTGCAAAACCATCTGCAAATACCTCCCATTTTCCAGAAGGCATTCCATTTTTCATGGGAACAAACACCACAAAATAACCTTCCTGGGGTTCCGGCGCCCTGTTCCACGAACCATGGAAAGCAATGAAAGCTCCATTCTTATATTTCGCAGGGAACATATTGCCGGTATAGAATACCAGGCCATTGGGTGCCATATGGCCGGGAAACTGTGCAATGGATTTGGTTTTCCCTTCACAAGGGCCGGGTTTCACCCTGTCGCCGCCGTATTCCGGATTCAATAATTTCTTCCCCCTGTCATTATCAAAATAGCA
>DATGXN010000048.1:0-1758 GCA_035298945.1 Chitinophagaceae bacterium
GCCGACAAAAAAACACCTGCCCGTTGTACGGTTCGTACACCCCGATGAATTCAATGAGCTAACTGCCATTGGCTACGAGATGGGTTTCGATTACGTTGAAAGCGGACCATTGGTAAGGTCATCTTATCATTCTGACCGGCATGTTGTTCCAGGCATTGGCCGTGCAGAATGGGAAAATAAATTGCGTGAGCAGGCTTAATTTTTTTCTGTTATTCATTTCCCTGGCTTTTTTCAATTCAGTATTTTCCCAGTTCAGATGGGTGAATGCAGATTCTGCTTTCGGGAAACTCCCATCGTCCATGCACGTGTACTATTCAGCGGATAGTATTGAAGGACTGCCATCTATTGCTTATTATGCGAGGATCCGGCTGAAAGACAGAACCCTTCAATTCACCACAGATTCAAGCCAGAACCGAAGGCTGACCCCCACAGAGTTTTTTGAAAAGAACGGCAAACCTTTGTTGGTGGTTAATGGAACATTCTTTGATTTTGCTTCCAACAGAAATCTTAATGTATTGATCAGGGATGGAAAGCTGATCTCCTATAATGTGCATGATGTTCCTCTTAAGGGAAAAGATACGGGCTCTTATTATAAAGTTACACGTAGTGCCATCGGGATCAGCAAGAAGAGGAAGGCGGATGTAGCCTGGATCTATTCAGACAGTGCCTCTGCTGATGCAGTGGCATTCCAGAAAAAGCCCGCGCCATGGAAAGATAACAGTAATGCATACTCGAAGAAAGATTTTGATCAGCATTATGGCGAAACCGGCAGCAGGTGGAAGGTGAAAACGGCGATAGGGGGAGGGCCGGTATTGGTGCAGGGCGGAAAGGAGATGATCAGCAATGATGAAGAGAGGATGTTTACGGGAAAGGCCCGTCACGACCGGCATCCACGCACGGCCATGGGATATACCTCGGAAGGAGATCTGATCATACTTGCTGTTGAAGGCAGGAACAAGGGTATTGCTGAGGGCGCCAGCCTTGTTCATCTTGCAAAAATATTAGTAGAACTGGGTTGTGTGGAAGCGCTTAACCTGGATGGAGGCGGAAGTTCATGCCTGCTGATCAATGGGAAACAGACCATTAAGCCGAGCGATAAGGAAGGACAAAGACCGGTTCCAGGAGTGTTTATTGTACAAAGTCGTTGAAGAGAGTCAGAGAGTCAGAGAGCCAGAGAGTCAGAATCAGAGACTCTAACTTTGCCTCTCTAAATCTTTGACTATCTAACTATCTACTCTTGATTCCCAAACCAAAGCGCTGGCGCCTAAAATGGCGGCATCTGCTTCTTTGAGTTCCGAGAAAATGATCTTGACTTTATTCTGGAAAATGGGAAGAAGGTTCTTCTCCATATGTTCCCTGGTAGGTTTTAGAATGAGTTCGCCGGCCTTAGACATTCCTCCAAATAATATGATAGCTTCCGGGCTGCTGAACATGACAAAATTGGCGAAGGCCAGTCCCAATATCTTACCAGTAAATTGATATACTTCCAATGCCATGGGATCGCCCTGCATGGCACAATCATATACGATGCGGGAATCGATCTCTTCCCGGGCGTAATTGCGCATCAGGCTATCTTCTTTTGGCCTTCCATCCAGGAATTCGAGCGCGGTCCTGGCTACACCTGTAGCAGATGCATAGGCCTCTAGTGAACCCTTATGACCCGTACCGGTATGAAGGCGGCCATCGGGAATGATAATGGTATGCCCGAGTTCTCCTGCAAATCCATCGTGCCCGTAGATCAACTGGCCGTTGGCTACA
>DATGXN010000049.1:0-5392 GCA_035298945.1 Chitinophagaceae bacterium
CTCTATGCCGCCACCAAGAAGGCCAACGAAATGATGGCCCACACCTACAGCCACCTTTTTCGCCTGCCCACTACCGGCCTCCGTTTTTTTACCGTCTACGGACCATGGGGAAGACCGGATATGGCGCTGTTCCTCTTCGCCAGGGCGATGCTTGCAGGAAAACCGATCGACGTATTCAACCACGGCAAGATGGTGCGTGACTTTACGTATATCGACGACATTGTCGAGGGGATCGTCAGGGTGCTGGATAGGAATGCCGAGCCTAATCCGGTGTTCGATTCGGGACTCCCGGACCCTGGAACGAGCAATGCGCCATACCGTGTGTTTAATATCGGCAACAACGATCGGGTGAAGCTGATGGACTATATCGAGTCGCTGGAAAATGCCCTTGGCATCAAGGCAGAAAAGAATTTTCTCGACATGCAGCCGGGAGATGTGCCTGCTACCGAAGCGGACACGAGTGAATTGAATGCCTGGGTGGGGTTCAAGCCGGGAACACCTGTAAAAACCGGCGTGGCAAATTTTGTTGACTGGTATAGGGAATATTACAGCAGATGAAATACAGCAGTCACTTTACTAAGGGCTCGGTAATTTTTGCCTTACTACAGGCATTATCTCTGATACTAACACTATCAGCGATTATGACACTTTCTGCGTGCAGTAATTCTGTTTCATCAGAACCATCAAAAGCCCCATCTCTTCATGCTATATCACTGGAAAAAAGCTTATATCTTAGCTGGGATAAACTGCAAGATGCTACTGGTTATATTGTGGAGTACCGGAAAGATCAAGACAGTCAGTGGACAACCATTAATGTAGGGGATGTCCTCACTCACACCATCAGCAATCTCGATAACGATACTCATTACTCCTTGAGAGTGACTGCATATTCAAAAGACGGCCTGCTGAACAGCAGTGCAGAGTTTCAGCAAACTCCGACCATAAGAGAGGAGCATGATTACGTTCATTTCAACGGGTTCGATCCTCGAATGAGCATTTTTACCTCTCAAGCAGGTGCTGATGCCTGGTTACGGTCAAACAACATAGATCCCTTAACCATGGAATGCAGGAACAATCCCATTTTCTCATGGAATAGCAACTCGCCTAACTGTATTTACACGGTCAACAACGAGTTGATTATTCTACAACGAGCTTTTGGTTCAAAATTTTCGAACAGCAACCCTGAGCGTTCTCCCGAGGCAATTAGAGAAGCAACACGACAAGCTATCTGGGCGGCAGCTAATCCTTTCGATCATCCTGAAAAATTTCCGATAATGGTCGAAAAACTGGATCCTCCAGCCACCGGTATCATTGCCAACTACCAAACGGCAACTTCTTACATCATATCCTACCATAAGAATTTTTCGAGCAGAATAACCTGGTTTGTGCCATTTAACCCACTACCAAATAAGTACGCCATCTTCCATGAGGGCCACGGCGGCAGCGCTGAGGTGGCCGGACCGACCATCGAATGGCTTCTCGATCAAGGTTGGCAGGTTATTACCGCGGATATGCCATTATATGGCGGAAATGCAGCCGACCGCACTCCGGAGTTTACCTACCTGCACCAAGATTTTTTCAAGCTGGATGACGGCATAACCAGCCCGGTAGGGCTGTTCTTGCTACCCGTTAAGAGCATCGTAGATTTCATCACCGCCAGCAATAGCTCCAGCGACAAAACTATTTTAATGATGGGACATTCGGGCGGCGGGTGGACTTCCTATCTTTACGCCACACTTGACAGCCGCATAGACTATGTGGTGTCAGTTGCTGGGGGGACGCCGCTCTCAGAACGGCTGAAAGACGGCAAGATTGACACTGGTGATTACGAACAATTCGCTCCAGAACTTTATGACAGGGTTTCACATGAGGAATTGATGCTTGCTGCCGGCGCGCGAGGCGCTCTGTACATGTACAATAAATTCGATACATATTTTTGGATGGATGAAAATGACCCCTATGTCGCATATTTTCGTTCCACGGCAGAACGCGCTAACAGAAACAGCTGACGTTGCTACATGAGTAAACTCAGCCTCAATGTCGTCGCCAATTTGTTGGGCAGAGCATGGCCGAGCCTGCTTAGCATCCTCTTCGTGCCGCTTTACCTTAAATTCATGGGCATCGAGGCTTATGGTTTGATTGGTTTCTTTGCCACCTTGCAGGGTGTTTTGGGGCTGCTTGATCTCGGCATCGGTTCCACCATGACCCGCGAACTAGCCCGTTTGTCTGCTTCTGAGGACTCAGCTGCCCGACAGCGGAACCTGGTCAGGACACTGGAGGTTCTCTATTGGTTGATTGCAGCCTTGAGTGGCGTGGCTGTTATCTGCGTTGCGCCCCTGATTGCCGGCTATTGGGTCAAATCCCAGGAACTTAACACGGAGCTGGTGGTAGCGGCAGTTAGGATCATGGGCATTGCTGTAGCACTGCAGTTTCCATTTTCCCTGTACCAGGGTGGTCTGATGGGATTGCAGCGGCAGGTATTGGTCAATATGGTCCTCGCTGTTGTGGGAACTTTGAGGGCAGGTGGTTCAGTCCTGGTGTTGTGGCTGGTGTCTCCAAGCATTACATCCTTCATGGCGTGGCAGGTGATATCCGGCGCCGTGGGCAGTATTACCTGCATGATCCTGCTCTGGCACTCCCTGCCTAGGTACAAGGAACGAGCGGTATTCAGCCGCAGCATTCTTAAAGATGTGTGGAAGTACGCTGCGGCCATTTCCGCCAATGCCTTGATTGGTGTAGTGCTGACGCAACTGGACAAGGTTATTCTCAGTAAGATGTTGAGCCTGAAGATGTTCGGCTACTACTCACTTGCATCTACCGTTGCATCTGCGGTTTGGATGCTGATAATACCGTTGAACAACGCAGTGTTTCCCAGGTTCGTTCAGTTGTACGAGCACAGGAACGAGAACGAACTTGCCCGGTTGCTTCACAGTTCATCACAATATTTGTCGTTGCTTATGCTGCCTATTGCTGCGGTTCTCAGTGTGTTTTCTCGTGAAATACTGCTGCTCTGGACCCACGATGCCGTAGTTGCGGAAAATTGCAGATACATAGTTACACTGCTGGTAATCGGTACAACAATCAACGGCATGTGCTCCATACCCGCCTATGCAGCATCCGCATTCGGCTGGCCGCAACTGATAACCGCCACCAACATGCTGCAGGCGATTATAATCGTCCCGCTGATCGTTGGGCTTACCTACTACTGGCAGGGGGCAGGAGCGGCTCTAGCGTGGGTGGCTATCAACTGTACCTATCTGTTTTTCATGCTGCCTCGTTTTTTCAGGAAATACCTGGTGCAGGAACGTAACAACTGGTACTTCCGTGATGAGCTGCTGCCGGCAGCGTTAGCCTTTTTCATAGGTATGTGCTCTTTGGCCCTTATGCGGAAAAATGCATTTTCAATGGCCCCCCTTCTTCATTTGGTAGCCACCTGGGCAATAGTTATTGTTGCCGTTGGTTCAATGTTGTCGCATGTTCGCTCAACTGCTAAGGGTAAGCTTTGTCAATTCGGTGAACTGAAAGCAAAAAAAGAATATTGGTTGTAAGAAGGAAGGTAATAGTGAAAAAGTATCTGAAAAGCCAAATAAAAAGAAAATTCCCATATTTTGTTTCTGCCTACCATGAATATCGAAATAAACAGCATTATCGGGATTTTAAAATAAAGAGATCTCCATTTGGTTTTGATTTTATCGGGGCCCCTGCAATGCAAAACGGCACTTTTGAGCCAGAGGAGACCCAAGTAATTATATCTGAGTTAAAAAAATGTGATGTGTTTGTCGATGTCGGAGCAAATGTCGGATACTTTGTATGTCTTGCAAGAAATCTCGACAAAAAGACGGTCGCGATAGAACCTTTATCCGATAACCTTAATTACCTTCTTGAAAATCTGCATATAAACGATTGGCGTGACGTTGAGGTTTATCCAATGGGTGTTGCAAGTTCTCCCGGTTTTGCAGATCTTTTTGGAGGGTCTACTGCAGCCTCACTGTTAAGTGGTTGGGCTGGCAGTTCTGAACTTTGGAAACGTACCATCGCACTCTCTACACTGGATATCCTAATTGGAAACAGATTTGATGAAAAACAACTAATGATAAAAGTGGATGTTGAAGGTGCCGAACTTGAAGTAATCAAAGGATCAACAAACACCCTCAAGATGAATCCTAGTCCTGTGTGGTTAATGGAGATCTGTCTCACGGAACATTATCCGCAAGGTATAAATCCAAACTTTAAAGCAGTGTTTGATGCATTTTGGGGGCATGGCTATTCAGCATACAGTGTGGAAGCAAATGAGCGAATAGTCACGAGCGAAGACGTGGACAGGTGGCTAAGACAAGGCTACAGAGATTTCGGGTATGTAAGTTTTTTGTTTAAGAAATGAAAGTGGTTAAAATGAACTTAGTAAAAAAAATATTTTTAAAACCTCATATTGTATTTACGAGCTATTTTTTTGATTTTTGGGAAATGGTAAAAAAATGGAGAGGTTTATACTACTTATTTGTAAATGCATCAGAATATAATAGTAAAAACAAAACTGCTTTTAGAATTACATTTAAAGATCTTTACTATAGATCTTATGACAGATTCTCGTCTGCAGGTTCTGTTCCCGCTCATTATTTTCTTCAAGATATCTGGGCTGCTCATTTTATTTATAGCAACAGCATTAAACAAGTGGTAGATGTTGGGTCTAGATTGGATGGATATATTTCCCATCTCTTACCATTTTGCCTTGTAACATTCATTGATATAAGACCACTAGACCTGGAGATTCATAATTTAAAGGTAGTAACCGGTAGCATTACCAATCTTCCGTTTACAAACGACAGTATTAAATTTTTGAGTAGCCTTCATGTCATTGAACATATTGGGCTGGGACGATATGGCGATCAGGTTGATCCTCTTGGGCATTTGAGCGCAGCAAAAGAACTCTCTAGAGTCCTTGCTCCAGGTGGTACCCTGATACTCAGCACGGTTGTTGGAAATGAAAGGCTTTGTTTCGATGCACACCGCATCTTTGACCCGGCTACTGTACTATCAATATTTGACGAACTGAAATTAGAACAGTTTTGCTTGATCGATGACAAAGGCGAGCATGTCATAGAAAATGCGACGATCGAACTAGGAAGAGCATGCAATTATGGGTGCGGGATATTTATTTTCAAGAAGCCAGGGACCTGAGAGTGCAACTACTAAAGGGTATCGGACGTAATTACATCACGGATGTCGGATCCACGAATGACGCCGCTCGCGAAGAGTGGGTTATCGCTTCACTAAGATTTATCCCCTCAGGTGGAAGGCTACTTGACGCCGGTGCAGGGCAGCAGCGGTATCGCCAGTACTGCTCCCATTTGCAGTATGTAAGCCAGGATTTTTGCCAGTATGATGGTAACGG
>DATGXN010000050.1:0-7022 GCA_035298945.1 Chitinophagaceae bacterium
TGCAAACAGAAAAAATGGGAATACCAGATCAGTCGGTGTGCATCCATGCCATTTGGCATGCTCCAACGGGGGATATACATATGACCATGAGCCGGGGTTGTTCACTAAAATCATCAGTGCCACGGTGGCACCACGGAACACGTCGAGCGAGTGAAAACGATTCATACCAGTGGTAAAGTTCGGTTAGGGGTAAATGTACTAATTTGACCATTGCATCGCGCAGTATGAAAAGAAAGATCAGAACCTGGTTAAGGTACTGGATACCGAGGGTATCTAGTTTTTTTGAACCCAAAGGCCGAAAAGGAAAATGGTTCGAAGAGAAATACTATACCTATTTATTCACGCGAAGTAAACACTACAGCAAACCGGAACCGAACGAAGAAGAAATAGAACGAGGGAGGCATATTGAGGAGTTGGTCGGCACGGCCCTTGCGCTGAAAAAATCGGCTTTTAATCTGATCATTGATTTTGGCTGCGGCCGGGGTTGGTTGTCAAAAGAACTTGCAAGCTACGGTAAACTAATTGGCATAGAACCTATTTCAAAAGTGGTTGAATATGGGAGGAAGTTATACCCGGGATTAGATCTCCGAACCGGCGATATTGAAACGCTGACAGGATACCGTGCCGATTTGATCGTGTGTTCAGAAGTGATAGAACATATTGGAAAGAAAAGACAGCCTGAATATTTTGGAGTTTTTCATAATGTCCTGGAGGAAGGTGGCTTTCTGATCATCACTACACCCAGGCAGGAAGCGTTTCCTGAATGGACCAGTTATGTGGATCTGGATCAACCCACTGAAGAATGGCTGACCGAGGCAGAACTGCAGCAGTTCGCCGAAGATGCGGGATTTCATGTGGTGAAGAAGATCGTTTACGGGCGCCAACCTCGACCCGATGCGCCGGCAGTGGAGATTTACCAGCAGTGGTTGTTTAGGAGATAGTTTTCTTTTTATTCAGGAGGCTCAGGATCTTTTTCCAGAGGATGACCGGCATCCGGATATTATATTTCCTGATCAGTTCAAGGTGTTCTTTGGAAAGCTTTCGGCCGGAATTGGTTTTGACAGGGAAATAGCCATAGAATTTAATCCATTGGTCCCATCCCTCGCGCCAGGCTATTTTCTCGGCCTCGTTCCTCAACTGGGGCTTTTGCCTGATCAGCACGTTCAAAGCGGAATTGAGCATCAGGGCATAATTGTTCGACATATTGGCCTCATGCTTCCGGTATACGGAGATCTTGATCGGGTTATGCAAAACTTCATTCTCCCTGGTGATCCGGAGATAATGTTCATAGTCTTCACAACCTTTGATTTCCGGAGAAGTATCGAAACGGTATTTCTTCAGTGTAGCCCGCCTGTAAATAACGGTAGACGGATTACCAATGAAATTTCTCAAAAGCAGATGGGTGTAAAATTGGTCGGTAAATGGATGGCAGTGCGACAGGTAGGAGCCATCTTCCATCTGGATATCATGACACCCAGAAATAAAAGCAGCTTTTGGGTTAGCGATGAGAATTTCAAGATTAGTGATCAGCGTTTTAGGATGATACCAGTCGTCCGCATCGAGAAAACTGATAAAATCACCTCTGCAATGATCGATCCCCGTGTTCCTGGCTGCCGGGAGTCCCGCGTTTTCCTTATGGATATATACCACTTCCTTGAAAGATCGGGCCACCTCGGCGGTATTATCCCCGGAGCCGTCATCCACTACAATGATCTCGATATTCTCATAACCCAGCTCCAGACAACTATTGATGGCTGTGGAAAGATACCGGCCATGGTTATAGCAGGGGATGATGATCGACAAAAGTGGGAGGGTCTCTTGCATTATAATTCCGGGTTCCCCCTACCTGCCTGCCGGCAGGGGATTATGGATTCCCAATTAACCACATAAATACGGAATTCGCAATTCGGAGTCCGGAATTCTTCCAATCTTTGCGGCACAAAGCAAGGAAATCATGGAAAAAGAGTTTTTCGTTCATGAATCGTCATATATAGACCAGGGAGCTGTTGTTGGGAAAGGAACCAAGATCTGGCATTTCTGCCATGTGATGGGCAAGGCCATAGTTGGAGAAGGATGCAATATTGGCCAGAATGTGTTTATTGACAACCAAGTTATTGTGGGAAATGGGGTGAAGATCCAGAACAATGTGTCCCTGTACAATGGGGTAATTGTGGAAGATGATGTTTTTCTTGGGCCCTCCATGGTGCTCACCAATGTGATCAATCCCAGGAGTTTTATTGAACGTAAAACAGAATTCAAACCCACTTATATCAGGAAAGGAGCAACTATTGGCGCTAATTCCACAATAGTTTGTGGTATAGAAATTGGTAAATACGCCCTGATTGGCGCTGGGGCTGTTGTTACGAAAGATGTACCGGCTTTCGCCCTGATCGTCGGCAATCCTGGTCGCCAGATCGGTTGGATCGGGCGTTATGGAACCAGGCTCGTTTTTGATGAAAATGGGCATGCCTTTTCACCGGAAGACGGCCTTCATTACAAGCTGGAAAACAATATGGTGTATATCACCGAATAATCTGGTTCAAACTACCCATTTCAACCGTTTTCCGGCGGCTTCGTTCTATATTTGCAACATCCTAAAATGGTTGTTTTTCCGACCCTTTGCTGGGTCTGAGAAAAGCTACGGCTTTGGTCGGCCATTAGCGGACCCCTTAGTTACTCCGGATTTTAAAAATACCCTGGGACTGAGGTGGCGAAGCATTGCCGGAAAGTAATTGACTAATTGGGCAGCCTCAAATGAATTTTAAGAAATACGCCCGGTTTTATGAGCTTTTCAACCAGGAAAAGGACTATAAAGCCGAGGTGGATTATGTTCTGAGTTTGATTTCCCAATACGCCCCTGGGGCCAAGTCGCTGCTGGAATTGGGAGCTGGGACTGGTAAACATGCCGGTATTCTTAGGGCCAATGGATTTGAGGTAATTGGCATTGAACGGAGCGCCGAGATGGCCGGATTGGCCCGGGAAAATGGAGTTGAATGTGTGGTTGGTGATATCAGCAAGACAGACCTGGAGCGAGAGTTTGATGTGGTGGTCTCATTATTTCACGTGATCAGTTATCTGACTGATTACCAGGACCTTGTAAACACCTTCCGCCTTACGAACAGGCATTTGAAGGATGGTGGGATCTTCATTTTTGACACCTGGTTTACAGATGCCGTAGAGGTCCAGAAGCCCGAACGGCGCGAAAAACTGGTTGAGTATGAAGGGTTTAAGATCAAAAGAATTGCAGAACCAGTTAATCATCCCGACCAAAAACTTGTTGAAGTAGCTTACAAGTTTTCGTTGGTTGGCCCAGATGAGTTGGAAACAGATAGTTGGCAGGAAACTCACCCCATGAGGCATTTTTCCATTTCCGAAATAGAAGTATTGGCAAAATCGAGTGGATTCGAATTAATACGAGCAGAGGAATTTAGTTCCGGCGCCGCCCCCTCAGCAAAGACCTGGGGGGTGTGCTTTATATTAAGAAAATATAATATAAGTTAGGCGAGGATGACTATCCCGGTAAACAGGCCGCTTTTTCATGGCAACGAAGACAAATATTTAACTGATTGCATTAAAACCGGTTGGGTCTCGTCTGAAGGGCCTTTTGTCAGAGAGTTGGAAGAGACATTGGCGGGAAAAACAGGGCGACAATTCGGAATTGCCGTCAGCAGTGGTTCTGCAGCCCTTGATATCGCCGTGGCTGCAATTGGCATTGATGTGGGCGATGAAGTGATCATGCCAACATTTTCCATCATCTCTCCTGCTTTTTCAATTGTACGGGCCGGCGGAATTCCTGTACTAATAGATAGTGATCCCGGCACCTGGAATATGAATGTGCAGGACATTGAGAGGAAGATCACCAATAAGACCAAAGCCATCATAGTGGTCCATACTTACGGGTTGCCGGTTGATCTGGACCCGGTTTTGTCGTTGTGCAAAAAGTATAACCTCAGGTTGATCGAAGATGCGGCGGAAATGCATGGACAGACTTATTATGGGAAACCATGTGGCAGTTTCGGCGACATTTCCGTTTTCAGCTTCTATCCAAATAAATTGATCACAACAGGCGAGGGTGGAATGGTTTTAACCGATGATCCGGAGCTTGTGGAAAAATGCCGAAAGCTTAAAAATCTTGGTTTTGAGGACACGGGGCGACGTTTTGTGCACAAGGAGATGGGCTGGAATTACCGGATGACCAATATCCAGGCTGCGTTAGGGCTTGCTCAACTGGAATTCTGGGATGAACATATCAATCGTAAGAAGGAAATCGGAAGGCGGTATAGAGAGGGACTCTCAAAACTTGCAGGTTGCAGGTTGCAGGTGGCAGGTTGCAGCTATGCTGAAAATATCTATTGGGTGTTTGGAATAGTTGCTGACAGTGAAGACCAGTGTAGCCGAATGACTGCGTATTTACACTCAAAAGGTATAGCCACCCGACCGTTTTTCTGGTGCATGCACGAACAGCCCGTTTTCATTGACAGGGGATTGTTCAAGGACGAACATTATCCTGTTGCAGAGAAGCTGGCTCGTAATGGATTTTATATTCCTTCCGGAACTGGGACCAGTAATGCAGAAGTAGAGACCGTGATCGAAATATTGAATGCCTTTGAGTAAGCAACAAAAAGCGTTGATCATTTTTTGGGAGGGTTACCTGGATGTTGCTCCAACCCTGGTGGAATGGATCAGGTACCTGGTTTCAAAAAACATCCTGGTCAAATTGTTTGTTGCAGATAGCGGTGAAAACAGGCAGAAAGTGATCGAAACCTTTGATCCATCTACTGTGCAAATTAGAAGAGTAAACACGGTTGGAAGACCGCAAGAGACCTATTACAAATTATTTTTCAATAAACTTACCTGGAGACTTTTCCCTCAACTGCTCAGAAACATGGAAGATGAACTGGTTTCCACAGCCATCGACAGGTTTGCACGAGTAATAGGCGAAGACCAGGAATTATACGATACAGTCTATTGCGTAGATGCAACTGGATTGTATGCTTTCAAAAAAAGCGGGGTAAAGGCAAAAAAGCTGGTTAATATTTCACTGGAGATCCTGGACACAGCATATGGAAAACCTACTAAATATTTGAAGAAGATCAAGCAGGTGGAACGGGATTTAATGATAAAGCAGGTTGACCATGTAGTGATTCAGGACGAACACCGGAGACAATTCCTGGAGCGTACTTTAGGATATTCCCTGGCGCATTATTCTTATTTGCCCAATTCTGTTAAGAAGGATGATCGAACCTGTGCAAAGGGGAAATATTTTCATGAGTTGTTTGGGTTTGAAAATGATCAGAAAATTTTGCTATCTGCCGGTATGATCTCTGAATCAGTTTGCAGCCTGGATGTTTCAAGAGCCTTGGGATCATGGACAACTAAGCTGCCAGTGAAGGTCGTTTTTCATGAAAGGATCGAGATCACTGAGAATGCAGCATATTATGAAAGAGTAAAGGCCATGGGAAAAGGAAAAGTATTTCTTTCATTAAAGCCCCTGCCTTACCAGGAACTGTATAAAATATTTTCTTCTGCTGATATTGGCCTGGCCATCTACAGCAAGAATCATGGCGATAATTTTGGGATCATTGGAAGCGCTTCAGGCAAATTATTTCAATACATAAAATTTGGAATGCCTGTCATTGCATCTGATCTGCCGGGTTTAAAGGAAATTGTTGAGGCATACCGATTAGGAGTAGTAGTGGATTCGCCGGAACAAATACCATCAGCAGTGGAGTTAATTATGGGGAATTATGAGCAATTCAGCAATAATGCGAGAACAGCTTTTGAAGAAAATCTGAATATGGATCTATTCCTGGAAACTGTTTACGAGGGAATTTATAACTGATGTTCATTGTCAAGATCCATTATGGGTTAGGTAACCAGTTATTTCAGTATGCATTTGCCCGTAGTTTGTCGTTAAAACGGGGTATTCCATTTTCTATGGATCTTCATTTTTATCGCCAACATAAACAGAATCCGGATCATCCCAGGGTATACCAATTGAATAAATTCCATATCCAGGAGAATGTTATCTCAGACGAGCAAGTGGATCAATGGCTTAATCCATCAACGCTTGATCGTGGTGTGATCAAACTGGAAAATTTAGTGAGACCCTATTATAAAAGAAGGATCGTTTATGAGCGCGAGCTTGTTTATGATGCGAACATGTGGGAAGTGGAAGATGATGCCTACCTCGCGGGATACTGGCAGGACCTTCGTTATTTCCAGGAATGTGAGGCTGATATAAGAAATGACTTTACATTCCGAGACGAACCTGACCAATTAAATCAATCATGGCTTAACAGGATCAAAGCGGTGAATTCGGTAGGCATTCATGTAAGGCGTGGTGATTACCTGACAGATAAGTTCACCCTGGAGCAGGTAGGTATGGCAGATATGACCTATTATAAGAATGCGGTTCAGTTTGTTGAACAAAATATCACTGAACCTCATTATTTTGTATTTACAGACGATCCGGACTGGGTGAGAAAAAAATTCGATATTGGCGTTAAATACGAACTCATTGCCCATAACAATCAGGAAAATGCTTACCAGGATCTGCGGTTGTTAAGTGCCTGCAATCACCAGGTAATATCAAACAGCAGTTTTGGCTGGTGGGGAGCCTGGTTGAATAGCAATACAGATAAAATCGTAGTAGCACCCAGGGTCTGGCGAATAAACGGACCTGATATGTATAAGCCGGCGACCTGGGTGGTACAATGAGTAAATTGTCTGTCGAACTGATTTATTTCTAAACACCGTTTTTTGATGGCCCTTCAACCCGAGATCAGCGTTTGCATATTCAGTTATAATTTCGGTAACTATCTCGAGCAGGCCATAGAAAGCGTCATCGCTCAGAAACTTTCAGTGCCCTTTGAAATTGTGATCGGAGATGACAAGTCAACTGATGAATCTCCTGCAATTATTGCAAGATATCAACAGCGGTTTCCTGATTTGATCAGGGTTAATATCAATGAGGAGAATATCGGTGGTACTGCCAATTGGTTACAGACCATGAGCACATG
>DATGXN010000051.1:0-1577 GCA_035298945.1 Chitinophagaceae bacterium
CTCCCTCAGATGCCGCAGAAAAAAAAGCAGGAAATATTGTTTACGACCAGGAAATACCTCTTTTTTCGCAACATACTTCTTTCGGAGGAATGGTGTTTATTGCGGGCCAGGGCGCGCATTTCGAAGGGGATATCAAAGCCCATACGGATCATGTGCTTAAAGAGATGGAGAAGCAATTGAAAGAAGCAGGTTCATCGATGGACAGGGTATTAAAAGTAAATGTATACCTGGCTGATCTGAATGATTATAAAGGGATGAACGAAGTATTCCGTGGACGGTTCGGCGAAAAACCACCAGTAAGAACAACGGTGGCCACCTACGGTGGTGTACCGGGGAACTCTTTAGTGGAGATGGATTGCATAGCCTATACCACCAAACCCAAACAATAATATTAACCCCAAAAACTGATCACATTGAAACGCAGAGATCTAATTAAGGCCCTGACAGTTACACCGGTAGCAGGTGCAGCATTCCTTGGAGAAATCACAAATGCCGAAGCCGCTCCGGGCCAGGCCCCCAAACGGGACTATTTTGGAGAGTTGGGTGTAAGAACATTCATCAATGCAGCAGGTACATATACAGCGATGACGGCCACCCTGATGAGACCGGAAACTATGGAAGCTATCCGTGCTGCTTCCCAGCAATTCTGTATGCTGGACGATCTCCAGGATAAAGTGGGCGAACGCATCGCAGCCATTACACATGCAGAAGCTGCAGTGGTCACCAGCGGTGCTTTTGCAGGCCTTACCCTGGGTCTGGCGGGTATACTTACAGGTAAGGATCCACAAAAGATCAAAGCACTTCCCCACCTGGAAGGAACAGGGATGAAAAATGAGGTCATCTGCCAGAAAGCACATGCCATTGGTTACAACCAGGCTCTCACCAACACAGGCTGTAAGATCGTTATGATTGAAACCGTTGAAGAATTGAAAAATGCGATCAACAGTAATACGGCCTCTATGCACTTTCTTCATGCCAATGCAGATGGTGGAAAGATCCAGCACGAAGAATGGGTAGCAATCGCCAAACAAAACGGGATCCCAACATCCATAGATATTGCGGCAGACGTGCCTCCGGTCTCAAATCTCTGGAGATTCAACGATATGGGTTTTGACATGGTGGTGATCTCCGGTGGCAAGGCCCTCAGGGGTCCTCAATCTGCGGGTATCCTTATGGGTAAGAAAGATATTATCGCAGGCGCAAGACTTTCCATGCCTCCAAGGGGTGAAACCATTGGCCGTGGTATGAAGGTGAATAAAGAAGAAATTCTGGGTATGCTGGTAGCGCTTGAAGAATTCGTCAAGATCGATCATGATGCGATGGCCAAACAATACGAACAGAAGATCAACCAGATCAAAGCTGCAGTGGACAGTGTAAAGGGATTCAAAACTTCCGTATCCACGCCCAAACTGGCAAATGTGACTCCTACACTCAGGATCACCTGGGATACCAGTATTGTAAAGATGGATGGCGACCAGATGAAACTGGAACTACGCAACGGTAAACCTTCCATTGAAGTAGTTGGCGGCAAGGATAATCTTGGCGTCACTCCCTGGTGCCTGAAAGAAGGAGAAGAA
>DATGXN010000052.1:0-1939 GCA_035298945.1 Chitinophagaceae bacterium
TCATCAATAGGTTCTTCTTCATACCAGCTTAGGTTATCAGTTTTCTTTTTTCTTCTTCACCAGGTTAAGGCGTAAGGAGAAAATATGGGTATACAAAGGATTGGATTGGTTGGCCAGGTTGGTGAAGGCATAATCAATGGCAATATGCTTGAGTTTGAACCCTACACCAATACTGGGTTGATAGATCCAGACTTTTTTCTGATTCAAAGTATCACCGTCTGCCAGGGCTTTCTGAAAATTATAGATGCCTGTTCTCAGGAAGATGGTTTGCTTATAGCCCAGTTCAAGTCCAACCCGGGGATCGATGCTGACCGGATCCATACTCACCACCACATTTCTTTTTCCATCAAATGTGAAATCCAGGTTGGCTTCCGTGAGCAGTGAAAAATCTTTCGACAGCCTGAAATCATAGGCAGCACCGGCTACCAGCCTTGGTGCAGTCATTTCTGTTGATTTTACAGGTATATCGTTCTTGGTGAGGTAGAGTATTTCTTTTTCCTTTTCGGTGAAACTGAAGGTCCAGGCGTTGAACGTTGTGGTCACATCCCTTGCGGCAAGTCCCAGTTTCCATCTTTTGGTCTGGTATTGAATGCCCGCATCGAGTCCAAAGCCCCAGGCATTGGCAAAAGTACCCACCTTGCGATAGATCACTTTGGCATTGACGCCGAAGCTCAGGTTAGTGTGTTCCGTTTTCTTCAGGGTTTGAGCGTAGGAAAAAAGAAATGCATAATCCGCCGACGAAAAAGAGCGGATGTTATTGTAATTGATGGTTCCGTCTGGCTCCACCAGGAAAAGTGTATTGGGGATATCGTCCACACCGAACCGGAGAATAGAAAGGCCTATTGACCTTTTCTTGTCGGTCAGCGGTATGGCAAGGCTGAAATAATCGTATTTGCCTATGCCCGCAAAATATTCGGCATGCATCAGGGAGAGGACGGGATAGTCTTTGATATGGGTGAGTCCTGCAGGATTCCAGTAACCTGCCGTTCCATCATCTACTGAAGCCACTTGTGCCCCGCCCATGGCCAGGCCCCGGGCACCAGCACCGATATTTAGAAATTCATTGGAATACTTCCTGAACTGCCCTTGGGCACCGGCAATACAACTCAGAAGCAAAACGCAGCAGATCAGTTTTTTGATTGGTTTCATCAGGTATTCTTTCCGATAAGCAAAGGCACCGGAATCCATTGAGTACCGGCACATTACGCAAAAATAGTTGTTAGCAGGGCAATTAGCGTTTTTGATATTCACAAATTCAAACATTTAAAACGTATTCGCCACCTGTATATTGCCTGTTTTCATATCAGCCAATCTGTCATACATTTGCGCAAATTTGAATGTAAATGAATCTGATTGAAGAGCTTGCGTGGCGTGGAATGTTGCAGGATATCATGCCTGGAACCGAGGAACAGTTGAACAAAGAAAAAACCATTGGTTATATAGGCTTTGATCCTACGGCCGACAGTCTTCATATCGGTAGTCTGGTCCCCATACTTCTGCTGGTTCATTTACAGCGGGCCGGTCATCAGCCTGTTGCCCTGGTTGGGGGTGCCACCGGAATGGTAGGCGATCCCAGCGGCAAAAGCGAAGAAAGAAACCTGCTGGATGAAGCAAGCCTTCAGAAAAATGTGGACGGCATACGGAATCAATTGTCCAAATACCTTGATTTCGATCCTTCCAATCCGGCCCGGGCCTTCCTGGTGAACAACTATGATTGGTTTAAAGACATCTCCTTCATTCATTTTCTGAGAGATGTGGGCAAGCACATCACGGTCAACTATATGATGTCGAAGGATTCAGTCAGAAAAAGGATCGAGGGTGAAACCGGCATCAGCTATACCGAATTTGCTTACCAGCTGATGCAGGGTTATGATTACTACTGGCTTTACCAGCATAAAGGCGTAAAGCTCCAGATGGGTGGAAGCGACCAGTGGGGAAA
>DATGXN010000053.1:0-7642 GCA_035298945.1 Chitinophagaceae bacterium
TTATAATTACCCATGGCAGAATAACCGCGCATCATTCCAACATTGGTGGGCCATACTCCTTTGTACTTGGTATAGTTCTTTTCAAATACTTTCATGGCTTCAGCATTTTTCTTCTGCGCCAGCAGGCTCCTCCCGTATTGATGCAATTCGACAGCGCTGCCATTTTCAATAGCTGCCGCCATGATCTGATCTGCTGCTTCTTTTCTATTCAGTTTTTCTAATAGTCCGGATTTTATACTCAACGACCTGAACGATTGGGATGCCCCCAGGTTCGGATTGGTGGCCCTGTTGATCCATTCCAATCCTTCTTCATAATTCACATTATGGGTCAGGCACCAGTTGGCGGCGGCTTGTAAACTCGGGGGATCAAATCCCAGGGCTCCGCTGAGTTGGGTCCTGATCTCGGCAAGTGTGGTATTGTTCAGGTCCACTTCTATGGTGAAGGGGATCTTCCATCTTTCCCATTCCAGTGCAACCTCTATTGAATTGGCCGCTTGATTGTAAAAATTATACTCCAGGCGTTCTACTGATTCTTTCTGGTCTTTCAGCTGCACCGTTTTCACCCGCAATACATCCAGCTCAGGGTTATAGAAATAAGCGCCCCAGCCTTTGGTATTCTTATTGAAGATCAATACCGAAGAGTCCGGATAGAGTGCGATGAAGAATCCATAATGCCCTGCAGCAAGGGCTCTCCCGTTGATCTTCACATCGGTGGAAAAGCTGATGGTAGTACTTTCATCTGCTCCCGCGCGCCAGGGAGATGGCTTGTCTGAGCCGAATCCCAGGGCTTCAAAGCCATAGGGAGCCACATCGGTTCCCCAGATCTTTCCCTCACGGCCTTTAACGCCGGGCGAATTCCATCGGATCTGAATTTCGGTTACTCCCACTGTACGACCAACCATGGAGGGTTGGTTTACGGCACTGTTTGGCAGGCGAAGTCCCTGGCCGTTCAACTGGCCAAGGCAGATCATTAAGATCGAGGCGGCAAGTGTGAAATGCTTTTTCATGCGTGTTATTTTGAGTTGTTGAAATTTATGGCAACCAACTGTCAGCCTTGATACCGCTTATATAAATCATTATAAATCGTGAGTTCTTTCATATGATTATAATATTCAATTGGTTATTTTAGATATTTGTAGACCGTCCGTTTGCATTAAACACCAGTTCACTGATGGAGACCCTGTTATTTATCATTGCCCTTATTACTGCTGGAGTTGCCCTGACAACGGGGTTAAATAGTGTATTTGTTGGGTTTAATAAAGTGGGGGATAAAGTGAATCTCATTTTCGGCATTCACTGTTTGATACTGTTCACATTTCTTGTGTTTCCACCCACAGGTTTTATTATTAACGACCAGCCTCCTTATCCGGTAACTCTTGATATCAAGCGTATTTTTATCTGGCTTTACTATGGCTCTTTCCCGATTTTCCTGGAATACTATAGCGGGTACAAGAACAAGCCCCTGAAACTGATCATTTATTTTACTACCATAGCAAGCTACCCAGTCTATCTCTCTACCGCTTCAGATGATATTAATCCAGTTTGGCGTTTACTTGTGCTGGTCCCATTAGGCCTTGTTGGATTGTATGGGCTTTTATCAGCCCGTCATCAGATCAAAAATGGAAATATTGAAGAAGGCCGCTGGCTGAAATTTGCCATGTATGTTTACTTACTGTTTTATCTCATGGCAGCTGCTTTCAATATCGGGGGAGCTCAGATGGAAAAGCTTTTGGGTATCAGGCAATTTTTTTCCTTTCATTTTAATCCGCTCGCTTTCATCCTGATCATGAGTATGAGGTTACGGAAGAACACACTCGATAAATACAAACTGGAAAAGGTTCTTCGAATGCAAAACCAAAGGTGGGAACGGTTGATGCACAACATCCAGTTGCTGGTTATTGAAGTGGACATGGAGGGAACGATCAAATATGTGAATCCATTCGGCATCAAATTTCTTGGAGGATTAACTGGTGACGACATCATTGGCTTGAACTGGTTTCAAACGTTCTTAAAGCCTGAAGACCAGCATCGCTTACGCACCAAATTCATGAATTCGCTCCAGGCTAATGCTGAGCCGGATGAAGTCAAAACACCAATGGTCAGTCTGGATGGAGTTGAACATAATATTAACTGGACCAGCGTTTTGATGCGTGATGGGAATGGGATGGCAGGAGGATTAATGAGTATAGGGGTTGACACCACCCAACTCGATCGGGCATTTAAACAGGTTGAAGACCTTAAGAATGAGTTAGCCAAAGAGAATATTTATCTCAAGGAAGTGATTTTAGACGACATGCAGACAGAGATCATAGGCAGATCCGAGGCTATCATTTATGCCATACAGAAAGCGGGACAGGTTGCAAATACCCATGCAACCGTTTTGCTGGAAGGCGAAACCGGGGTGGGTAAAGAACTTTTTGCCAATCTCGTTCACAAAATGAGTGGGAGGAGCGAACAACCTCTTATTAAGGTGAATTGTGCCGCTTTGCCTGACGAATTAATAGAAAGTGAATTATTCGGCCATGAAAAAGGGTCATTTACGGGGGCTTTGCAGGCACGCAAAGGTAGATTTGAATTAGCCCATGGGGGAACGATCTTTCTGGATGAGATCTCCGAAATGCCCATTTCCCTTCAGCCCAAGTTATTAAGGGTTTTACAGAATGGTGAATTTGAACGAATTGGCGGACAGCAAACCATCAAGGTGGATGTACGGGTAATATCGGCCACTAATCGGGATCTGTTGGGAGAGGTAAGGCAGGGACGTTTTCGTGAAGATCTCTATTACCGACTGAACGTTTATCCCATCACGATCCCATCACTCAGGGCAAGGAAGTCGGATATCCCATTGCTGGTAGATCATTTCATAAAAAAGTTTGCCCTTGAGTTCAAGAAGGAGATAAGAAATATTTCAAAAGCAGACATCGGCAGGCTGGAGGAATACGACTGGCCAGGAAATGTCAGGGAATTGATCAACCTGATCGAAAGGTCAGTGATCTCATCCTCAGGCGATACATTGAAGATCGTCTGGGAAAAAAACCATAATGGCGACCACAGCCAGAATAAGTCTGGCTCAACCATAAGAGAGTTGGAACGGGAACATATTCTTAAAGTGCTACATGAGTCCAACTGGAAGATCAATGGCGAACAAGGAGCTGCTGAGAAACTTGGCCTCAACCCCAATACGCTTCGCTCCCGAATGAAAAAGTTGAATATTTTCAGGGAGGAGATCTGAGTTCGTTCAACCAATTATGGTCTGCACAAAATTGCCCCAGCTAACGATATTTCGTTACTGCGTTGAAACTTCGATAGCAAGCGCTCGAAGAGGTTTCAGTTTAGATATTAATTGCAATCATTATTATTTGATAATCATCATTTTAAATATGAAACCATTATCTTTAAATCTGGCATATTGATTGCACATATATAATTCCTCTAATTCGTAGCTCCTTACTCCTGAGCCTTCTTTTCACCACCATGCTAACTCAACTTTTATGTATTTCCATAAAGTGTCTGGCACCATCCCCGAGAATAAACACAAGGAATTCGAGCAGACTTTCAGTTTTGTTGGAACGAACCTGCCGGTTGGATGTGCAGGGATAGAGTTTTCAAGAGATATTGAAAATCTCGATAGGTACCATTTTATTTCTTTCTGGGAACACCTGAATTCTATGGAACATTTCACTCATTCAACTACCCATGTTATCCTCCTCGGCGCATTCCGGACACTTGGCGAACTGAATGAAAACAAGATCGGTATCATGATCGAGATCAATTAACACCAAAGCAACCACCAGACAAAACATACAATCACACAAAACCGCTAACATGCTAACAACCACGCCAAACAAAGGGGAAACGGGGTTCCCGAAAGAAAAGATCGCCAGGCAGGTAGAGAAAATTTTTGCTGACCCCCATTTTGCCAGTTCCGATATCCTGCGGCATTTTCTCAGTTTTATTGTCACCGAAACAATCGAAGGCAGATCCAATATCCTAAAAGAATATACCATTGCGGTGAAGGTGTTGAATAAGCCGAAGACCTTCAAGCCAAAGGAAAATTGTATAGTCAGGATCCATGCCGTCAGACTGAGAAAAGCTTTGATAGATTATTATAATGGCCTGGGTTCTATGGACGAGGTCAGGATCACACTGCCTAAAGGCAATTACATCCCGGTTTTTTCTGATAATATGGAGTACGTGTTGAATTCAGTGCTCAATCATTCATCTCAACAACCCGTCAACAGTTTTATTGAAGATCATGAAATGACCACTGCAGTGATACCTTTTCATTGCCAGGACAGGAAGCAAATGGTCAGAAATTTTTCTGACGGCCTGGGTGTTCAGCTCAGTTCTGCTTTGATGAAGATCAAATCTCTTTCGGTGATATCTTACAATATTTCGAGGCGCATCCCTGAAAAGTTTTCAGATGTCAAACAAATTGGCCATTTATTTCACGCGCAATATGTATTTACAGGCGACGTGCAATACCAGAAAAACATTATGCGGGTGACTGTCCAGATGGTAAGGGCAGATACCAGTGAGCAGGTATGGAGCCAGATGTTTGAAAGAAAACTGACTGATGCCAACAGTTTCAAAGTACAGGATGAAATTGTAGACCAGGTGATCAAGTCCATGTACAGTGACGGCAAAATTCTGGTTCAGAAGAATAAAGGTGTTTCTGTTATGGCTGTTGCCTGATTCAGAATCCGAAACGATAGTTAGCTGAGAATAGTCCTTGCGTTCTTCCCCCGAAGAAACCGAATTCTGTTCTCAGTTGCCATCTTTTATTGAACTGGTACTGTCCTCCCACGATCATATTCCAATTCTTCGTTGGCTTTTTTTCAAGTGAGTAAGACACTGTTCCGCTGCCATCCCGGGCATCAATGGCCTCTACTATGGGAGTAAGTACTTTATCGGCCACTTCTTTTTTCTTCTGGTCTACAGGAGTATTACCAAGGCTGTTATACCAGGTGTAATAATCAGCTACGATCTGGTCTTTCCGGTTCCAGGCTTCCTCGGGGATCACATCACTCAATGTTACTTTGCCCTGGGTGCCGCTGGCCAATTTGAATTTCATCAGGCCGGCCCAAACACCAAAAAGCCTTTCCTTCTGCGCATTGATGGGGAAGTTTCTGCCAAAGCGGAAAGATGTGATACTTGATGCAGCAGGCTTGTCCAGTATATCCATGGCGCTCCAGGTCCAATTGAAATCCCCAACGATAAAATATTTTCCAACGCCCCCTGCAAATGTAGTTCCGAAACCATAGGTATATCCTTTAAGATCCGCAACTGCATTGAATGCTACCGGCGCTGTCAGGGATACTGAAGTCTTACCCTGGGTATAGCCGAAGATCCCGTAAACATTCATAAAAGGAAGCACCCAGAGATCGGGCCGGAAATTGACGTTTTTGATCGTTGCTGTATTTTTCCCGAACTGTATAAATTCTACTGGGGTCAGTGGTACATCTGCATTAACGCCTTCAAATCCCAATTGAAGATTATTGATGGTGATATCAGAATTTCCAAAGAAGGTATTGATCATCACGCCTGCAGGCAATGGTATATTGAATCCTTTGGCAACGGCTTTCTTACCCAGAAAAGGGAAGATATAAGGGTACTCTTTTTTGACCGAATCCTTGTTCTTGGTGTCCAATTGAGAATATTGCCCCTTTACAGAACCCAATGAACCGAGTGCAACAAATGATAGAAGAAATAGACGCCACATAGGTGCAGGTATTTAAAGATGATCTACCAATTGGATACAGCATTGCAAAATTAGCCCGATATGAACTAAGACCTGCTAATTAACCGTTAACTATGGGCTAATAGAAATAGTAACTCAAGCCAAATACCAAACCGTAGTCGAAATTAGAGCTTGACACAACCGGAGGTTTGCTGTCATAGTTGTTATAGACCTGGAAATTCATTTTCAAATGACTCACGATCTCCCAGGAAAGGTTGGCTTCTCCGTCGCTACGAAACCTGCCTTTTTCTGTTATACCTGCGTAGATCGATTGTTTTATGTCAAATTTCACCTCGGGCTTAGTGAACTTGAAAAAATTGAATTGGATCTGGGTGTAAAATTCAGCCAGTGTTGGAGTACTCGCTCCCTCGGTACTCTTTTCCTGGTTAAATGCAAGGCCTCCCCGCGCCCAGGCATAGGCTACCTTCCTGGTGATAAATTTATTGCCTATCCCAAAACCCTCCTGGTATCTGCGCTGGATACCTAATTCGAGGTTCCTTTGGTATGCCAGAAAAGCTGTGACAAATGATGTGGGGCTGAAATAATGATTGGCCTTAACTGAAACGTCCTCCCTGTCCCGCGTCATGTTCGAATCTGTCACAGAATAGATCGTTGAAATAGCAGTGGTGACCTCTTGTTTCTTTGACAGATAAGTAAGGGTTCCGTCAAAGTTGAGCCTGCCAAAGCTGCTTGAACGGGTATAGTTATATCCAAGACCAAAGTTTCCGGAGAATCGTTGAATGAATCTATCCGAATACGGATATAGGTTAACAATATCTTCCATGCCCAGGCTCTTCTGCATAACTCCGTTGATGATCCTTACGCTATGCGGGATGGAATCCTGGGTCAAAACGCCAAAATAAACTTCTTTCCTCGTTGACTCCACGCGATAGATCTCCCTGCCTGCATTGATGGTATTGATCCGTTTGAGTTGAACGGTGATGTCGTTGGCCCAATCCGGATCGAAAGTCACCACGCCCACTTTGATCTTTTTAAGTATGCCTATTACCTGGGTACCATTTGTAAAGAATAGTGTATCCTTTTTTGACTGTCCGGTCAGGTCAGTGGAAAGGATCACGAATACTGATATGAGCGTAAGGATTTTCTTCATGCAGGGGTTCAGCAAATTTCGCATTATGATAGCATAGGGCTGATTTATCCTGTTCAACGCAGCTCGTTTTACCGTAAAATTCTTGTGTCAAAATTCACGCAGACCAACCCATACAATTTAGCCAAAATCCTTTATGGTATTGGTTTTGATGTGCAGGGCTTCTTCATTTAACATCCGGAATTTAATGAGCTTCTCTATTTCAGTGACAGACATCATGGTATAATCTCAGGCAACACTAATAAATTTATATGTGCTAAACCTGATTAATAACATATAAAAGCCCAGATATGAAGTCAAGATATATATTAATTATGATCCTGCTCTGTTGCAGTTTGGGATCCATTGCCCAGGAGGAACCTAAGAAAGAAAAAAGCCTGGAGATTTATGGATTCGTAATGATGGATGCCGGCTATAATTTTAACCAGATCCATCCCGATTGGTTCGATGTGGTACGTCCTACAAAACTACCCACTTATAAAAATCAATATGGCACAGACGGCAATGCATATTTCAGTGTTCGCCAAACCAGGTTGGGTGTAAAAGGATATCATAATACGCCATTGGGGGAATTAAAAACGCAGTTCGAATTTGAGATGTTTGGTACGGGTGTGGATGCTGGCCAAACTACCATCCGTCTGAGGCATGCATATGGTGAACTCGGTAAATTTGGTGCTGGTCAATACTGGAGCCCGTTCATGGACATTGATGTATTCCCGAATACAGTCGAATATTGGGGACCTTCAGGCATGGCATTCTTCAGGAACGTACAGTTCCGGTATATGCCCATACAG
>DATGXN010000054.1:0-2104 GCA_035298945.1 Chitinophagaceae bacterium
ATTCCCAATGGAACGGATGCTAACCTGCCAAATCCGGCCAGAAATGCAGAGTCCATATTAAACGGATCATTCAGCATAGGGGCAGATAATATAGTGATCAAAGGATTCAGATTTTCGTCTCCGGGACAGGCCATTATTTCCAATAACTCGGATTGGAAAAATTCAACCATCGAGAATAACCTGATCGATGTGAATACAACTGGTTCTCCTGCTGTATTGTTCAGGGGTGCCTCCATGAATCCGATCCAATCCTCTGGCCATTCGATCATCAATAACAGGTTCGTAAGAACCACCGGAGGCAATGGTGGGATGCTTGTTCTGTCAAAGTGCGCAGACATTATAGTCAGGGGAAATAGTTTCATTCAAACCGGTGCAACACTCAGGAGTTTCAATGCCATGGTGATTGAAAATACAGTAGTGGAAAATGTTTTGATTGAGAGCAACTATTTCAGAGATGTTGTCAGGGCCATGCAGATACTAAGCGGTAAAAATCTGACGATCAGGCAGAATAAAATTGAAGCCGTGGGTAGGGGTATCCAGTTGTTTTATGGTTGGTCACCTATGCAACACATAAATATTGATGGTAATTATATTAAAGATGATAAGGGAACTCAGCCCATTTTATTGAGGAGAGATAACACAGATGCCGGAGTGGAGGACATCAATATCCAAAATAATGTGATTGAACAAAATGTTGCAGATTATGGTGGTGGCGGAGGCATGATCGAACTTGAATTGAGTCAAACTGCTGTGCATGGGACGATTAATGTATTGAGTAATAAAATCACAATTTCCGGGGACTATACAACAGCTTCGGCGGCATCCAACCAGGGTATCTTTATTAGTGGTAAGCATAATCTCACCAATATCAGGAACAATGAGATCAATTTCACGGCCTTCAACTGGCGAGTACCCGAGGGTAGCCCGTACGCTTACCCCCCTGTGCCAACTGGCATATATTTCATGACCGACGGTGGTACAGACGGTCCGGGACGGCCATTCGCAGGTGCCATTTCTTCAACTTCGGAATTCAATGTTGAGAATAATATTATCAATGGATTCAAGAATTCTATAGCCTTCTATGATCCACTCAGCGATACGGAGGGAGGATTGACTGCTTTTAAGGGATACGGAAAACTAACCGCTGGTGCAAAGGTCTTCATCCAGTATAACAGTTTCCTGAACGATGAGATCGCTGTGAATAACGGCGAAGAGAGCTATGATGTCAGTGCCCAATGCAATTGGTGGGGCGTTTATAAAGTGCAGGACATGCTGAGCCGTTTTTCATTGAGTACAGTAAGTCCTTTGCCCTGGCTGATCGATGGCACAGATACAGATCCCTCCACAACGGGTTTTCAACCTGCTGATGGCACTTGTACTGGAGCAGCTCCTGTGGTGGTGCTGGATGGATCTTCAAACGTAACCTGTAACGGTGCTGCCAATGGGTCTGCACAGATCACTGCAACCGGGGGATTTGGTCCCCTTCAATTTAAATGGACCAAAGAAGGCGATGCCGATTTTGTTTCAACAGATGAAGATCCCTCCAATTTTGGACCGGGTACTTATCACCTGGCTGTGACTGATAATTATGGAAGTTCATTATATCTTGATGCCAATGGGGATTTGCATGCCATAGATGTAACCATCACTGAACCTGATGCAATCTCATCCACTTTCAATTCAACAAATATTGCCTGTTATGGCAACAATAACGGCTCTGCCAGTATTGAAGCAAGTGGAGGAACCGGAACATTATCCTATTTGTGGAGTAACGGCGAAACTGGAAATAGTGTAAGTGGATTACCACCCGGATATATTTCTGTGGATGTGACTGATGAAAACGGATGTGTGATCTCGAAATCGGCGACGATCACTCAGCCTGCTGCTCCTCTCTCCGTTACCATGACGGGCACCTCAGCATCTTGCAATGGAAGTGTAACCGCTACCGCTGGAGGAGGTACCGCCCCATATAATTATTTATGGAATAATGGGGCAACCACATCTTCTATCAGCAATGTCCCTGCAGGAACTTATGATATCATCGTGACCGATGCGAATAATTGCACTACTAATGGAACGCTGAGTATCACAGGTAATGCTACAT
>DATGXN010000055.1:0-40933 GCA_035298945.1 Chitinophagaceae bacterium
GGCATTCGACAGTGTGGGGACTGATATCGTTATAGATGGTGAGATGGCTGCTGGCAGCGGTGAATTGCTCCGGATGAAACGAGGTGTTGCAGTAAGGATATTTACCGGGGCTGCGGTACCCGAAGGGGCAGACACGGTAATACCCCAGGAGAAAATAAAACTGGATGGCAACAGGCTGATCATTACCGACGCAAATTTGAAAAGAGGAGATAATGTGAGGCCGGTAGGATCAGAGATCAGGAAAGCTGATCTGGCCATGGGAAAAGGAGAAACGCTTACTCCTGCTGCCATTGGTTTCCTTGCCGGAATGGGAATAAATCTTGTAAAAGTGTTTCCAAAACCCAGGGTAAGTATTATTGTCACCGGCAACGAACTGCAGCATCCAGGGCAGCCTTTGGAGTATGGGCAGGTATTTGAGTCTAATTCCTATACACTGATCTCTGCGCTTTCACAATTGCATATCGACCAGGTTGATGTTAACCGGTCTAATGACGATCCCGTTCAATTGCGAGCTTTGTTAACTGCTGCCCTCGAAAGATCTGAACTGGTTCTGATGACCGGTGGCGTGAGCGTTGGCGACTATGATTATACGTTGAGGACATTTGAAAGCTGCGGTGTCAGCCCTGTTTTTCATAAGATCAGGCAAAAGCCGGGTAAACCCATTCTGTTCGGCACTAAAAATGGCAAAGCCGTATTTGGATTGCCAGGCAATCCTGCTTCCGTACTTACATGTTTTTATCAATACGTATATCCTGCCATAGGGAAGATGATGAACAGGGCATTGCATTTGCAATCTGTAAGGACGCCTTTGATGACTCCTTATGAGAAGAGCGCCGGCCTGACTCATTTTCTTAAGGCCATTTATGATGGTTTAGAAGTCAGGTTACTGACCGGTCAGGAATCTTACAAACTAAATTCTTTTGCCAAGGCCAATTGCCTTGTGGTGATACCGGAACATATCAATTTTGTGAACACGGGTGATGAAGTGGAAGTTCATATCTTACCAGCGTGAAAAATCATTAAGTGGAATTATCTTTCTTTTTTTACATACTGCTTTTCATAGTTGCTTTTTTATATGCATCAGTAGGGCATGGTGGGGCAAGTGGTTACCTGGCTTTGATGGCCTTGTTCAATGTGGATCCCGGTATCATGAAACCTACCGCTCTGCTCCTTAATCTTTTTGTTTCACTGACAGCATTCATCCAGTTTTACAGGGGTGGCCATTTTAAATGGAAGATCTTCCTGCCTTTTGCAGTGGCATCCATACCGATGTCCTTTCTTGGAGGCCTGGTTTCTCTTGATGTTATCATTTACAAGAAGGTTCTCGGCTTGCTATTGCTAATACCGGTAGCAAGGTTCCTGTTTTCACCCAAGAGCCATAGCGATCATTTGAAGGAATCAAAAATCTGGATCTCCATCCTGATAGGTGCTCTGATCGGCTTCATTTCGGGACTGATCGGTATAGGTGGTGGGATCATTCTTTCGCCCATCCTGCTCCTGATGGGCTGGACAGACCAAAAACAAACTGCTGCGATCAGTGCACTGTTCATTTTCGTAAATTCACTGGCTGGTTTGGGCGGTCAAATGGCCAAAGGCGTAAGCTTTGATACCAGCATGATCTCCATGGTTGGAATTGCATTTGCGGGGGGATTGCTGGGGGCCTGGTTCGGCGCCCTGAAGTTCAATTAGCGGGTACTCCAATATTCGCTGGCAGTTGTATTGGCACTGGCTTCTTTCAAACTGCTTTTCACAAGTGCTTAAATGATGGATATGGCAACAGAAGTGATGTTTTTTGGACAGTTAACAGAGATAACCGGCAGCAGCAGGTTAGCAGTAGCGGATGTGAGGGACACAGACGCGCTGAAAGAAAAACTATTTCAGGATTATCCTTCGCTCAGCGCTGCAAAATTCAGGATCGCAGTTAATAATAAGATCATCAACGATAATACCCTGATCAGCGAAGATTCAAAGATCGCTTTCATGCCTCCATTTTCAGGTGGTTAATATGCTCAGTGACAAAACATATGATCGTTATCAACGGCAACTGATCCTGAAGGGATTTGGTGCAGCAGCACAGGATAAACTTGCGGCCGCCAAGGTGCTAGTGATTGGCGCAGGAGGATTGGGTTGCCCGGCTTTACAATATTTAGTCGCAGCCGGAGTAGGGCATTTAGGGATCGTGGATAATGATGTGGTAGCTATCAGTAATCTGCACAGGCAGGTCCTGTATGATCATGAAGACATTGGCAAACCCAAAGTAGAGGTTGCCAGTCAGAAATTAACCCGGCTTAACCCCGGAATTTCCATTCAAACATGGCAGGTGCATTTTGGACAGCAACAATGTGCTGAGCTCTTGCCTTTGTACGAAATAGTAGTAGATGGCACAGATAATTTTGCCAGCAGGTATCTCATCAACGATGCTTGTGTGCTCTGGCAAAAACCTTTGGTATTCGGTGCAGTTTCCCAGTTTGAAGGTCAGGTGGCGGTTTTTAATTCAATCAGGAAAGATGGTACCAGGTCTGTCAACTATCGCGATTTGTTTCCATTGCCCCCGGCAGCAGGGGAAGTGCTGAGCTGTGCCGAAGCCGGAGTACTGGGCGTTCTGCCTGGAGTGATTGGTACTATGCAGGCAACTGAAGTGATCAAACTGATCACAGGAATTGGCGAGCTGTTGACAGATCGGCTACTGACCTATAATGCACTGACACAGGATTTTTTTACGATGCAGCTGGAGTCCAATCCCGCGGCGGTGGATCATCTGCCCACATCGGTTGATTCTTTTATGAAGATGGATTATGAAGTACTATGCGGAAACAAGATAACAGGCATTGATGAAATTTCCTACAGGGAACTGGCAGGGCGGCAAGACCTGCAGATAGTTGACGTCAGAGACCTCCACGAACAGCCAAGGATAACCGAATTTTCCTGCCTGACCATACCATTGAAAGAACTTGAATGGAACCTGGATGAACTGGATGGGAAAAAGGTGGTATTCATTTGCCAGTCTGGCAAACGGAGTATGCAGGCCGTTCAGGTCTTCAGGGGCTATGATCCCGATGCAGAAGTATATTATCTTTCAGGAGGAGTTAATTCAATGCCAAAACAAGAATAAAACTGCTTATATGAGCGAGAGAAAACCCAGGAATATTTTTGTGCAGGGAGCTATACCTGCCAGTTTTATAGGAGAGAGCATTGCCAAACATGCAACAAATACAAAGATCGGTGGACATAGTATTTTCCTTGGTCAGGTAAGATCTGATGATATAGAAGGAAAGAAAGTCTCAGCTATTGAATACACAACTTATGAGGAAATGGCCCTGCAGAAGATGTTTGAGATCAGGGAAGATATTTTTGCAAAATACCCATTGACCTGTATGCATGTTTATCATAGCCTGGGCCTGGTCAAAGAAGGTGAGATCTGTCTTTTTGTTTTCACATCCTCGGCTCACCGTAAGCCGGCCATTGATGCCTGCACAGAATGCGTAGAGCGGATCAAGGCAGAACTACCTGTATGGGGTAAGGAGATCTTTGAAGGCGAAGGGTATCAATGGAAAACCAATAGCTAAAAATAATTTTATGGTCAACATCACACATAAATCGTTCACATTAAGGCAGGCTATTGCAGTTGGAATTGTAACGGTATCAAAGCAGGAGACGATTGATGCCATTGTGAACAGGAAAGTTCCCAAGGGGGATGTATTTGAATTCAGCAGGGCGGCGGGTTTATTGGCCTGTAAGAAAACCTATGAGGTAATACCGGATTGCCACCCTTTGCCAGTTGAGTATACAGCGATCACACATGAGATCAGTGGGTTGAGCATCATCATCAGGGTGGAAGTGCATACGGTATATAAGACAGGTGTTGAAGTGGAAGCCATGCATGGAGTGGCCATAACTGCATTGACTATGTACGATATGCTTAAGCCAATTGACGACAGTATTGAAATATCTTCCATAAAACTGGAAAAGAAAAAAGGCGGGAAGAGCGATATAAAATATGCATATCCTGAATCAGTGAAAGTGGCCGTGATCACCTGCAGTGATTCGGTCAGTAAAGGTTTGAATGAAGACAAGAGTGGTGATGTGATCATCAAAAGGCTGGAGAAGCATAAACTGAAAGTGGAATGCAGGGAAGCCATACCGGATGAGTTTGATGTAATACAGAACAGGGCAAAGCAATTACTTGCAGATGGTTTTCAACTCATCATATTCACCGGAGGTACTGGTTTGTCGCCGCGTGACGTAACACCGGATGCCATCAGGCCTCTGATAGAACGGGATGTGCCGGGTGTGATGGAAGCTGCCCGGAATTATGGCCAGCAGCGAACTCCTTATGCTATGCTCAGCAGGGGAGTAGCCGGTTTCGCCGGCGAGGCACTGATGATCACCCTGCCGGGTTCGCCCAGGGGTGCCGAAGAGAGCATGGATGCCATCTTCCCATATATACTCCATGTATTTCGGGTGCGGGAGGGAGTCAGGCATAATTAATGCATAGACGGTGGTATGAGAACGTACCACCTATTATTGCTGCTCTTTATTCCGCTTGTTTTATCCTATTGCAAAAAGAACGTAGAAGCTCCACCACAACCTGACTATACACTGGTATGGGCGGAGGAATTCGATAAGAGCGGCAGCCCCGATGAAACATCCTGGAATTTCGAGAATGGATTTATCAGAAATCAGGAACTTCAATGGTATCAGAAAGAAAATGCCACCATCATTAATGGTACCTTGATTATTGAAGCCCGTAAAGAAGACAAGCCCACGCCTTATTATGATCCAAACAGCAGTTACTGGCAAGACAGGAGGTCGAAAATAGAGTATTCCTCCGCTTCAATGCATACTAAAGACAAAAAGAGCTGGAAGTTCGGCAGGTTCGAGTTGAAAGCTAAAATACCTGTTGCCAACGGCATTTGGCCAACCTGGTGGACCATGGGCGTAGAAAAAGACTGGCCAGCCGGAGGGGAGGTAGATATCATGGAATATTTTAAAGGTAACCTGATCACCAACCTGGCCTATCTTGGTGCAGACAGGCAAGCAGAATTTATTCCCCAGTTGCTCAATGTAGACTCACTGGGCGGAGCCAGTTGGGCCTCTCAGTTCCATATTTGGAGAATGGACTGGACCCCTCAATACATTGAATTTTTTCTCGACAATAAATCACTGAACAAGGTCCCGATAGACAGTTTGACAAATAAAGATGGAACAGGCTTTAACCCATTCACACAGCCACATTTCATGATACTTACACTTGCAGTGGGGGGGACAAATGGAGGTGATCCAACAGGGACAATATTTCCGCAAAAACTTGAAGTGGATTATATCAGGGTTTATCAGCTGAAATAGCCAAAATCCCTTTTCTTTGGGTGAATCACCCAAACAGGTTTACATGTACGGAAGGAGAACTCTATTCACGCTGGTTTTTTTGGTATTGTTTCATCTCACCCATGGCCAGCAAACAGATAACTGGCATGGATTTAAAAGAACTCATTTTGAGTTCAGCGGACGTAAAGCATGGATAGTGGAACCACCCGTTCCATTGGAAGGCAAGCCCTGGATCTGGAATGCTCATTTCCCTGACTGGCATACAGAGGTAGACTCCATTTTACTTAGCAAGGGCTTTTATGTTGCTTATCTCAATACTAACGACATGTACGGTTCACCGGGGGCAATGCAGATCTGGGATGATTTTCATGCATACATGATAAAGAAGGGTTTTGCTGAACGGGTAGCGCTTGAAGGTGTTAGCCGTGGTGGATTGTATGTTTATAACTGGGCCAAAAGAAATCCGCTGAAAGTGGCATGCATTTATGCAGAAGGACCGGTCTGTGATTTCAAAAGCTGGCCCGGAGGGAAAGGCGCGGGTAAAGGTTCTCCATCTGATTGGGCTGCACTGTTGAAAAACTACAGGATAACCGAAGAGCAGGCATTGGCTTATACTGATAATCCCATCAATAATCTTGAAGGACTTGCGGCCTGCAAAGTGCCCGTGTTTCATGCAATTGGCCTGAATGACAAGATCGTGCCGAATGAGGAGAACACGTTTAAACTGATCAATAATTATATCAAAGCAGGAGGGGTTGCAACGGTTTATCCTATGACCAGGGGGCAACAGAATTTGGAAGGCCATCATTACCCTATTGAACATCCGGAAAAAATTGCTGATTTTATTTTTTCGAATTCTTATCCGGTTATTAAAGTGTTAGACCCATCAGGATTTCATATAGCCAGGTCAGGTTTGGCAAACAGTTATGCGAAATTCACCCATGAAAAAAAAGGAACAGTTGCATTCATGGGAGGTTCTATCACTGAGCATGGAGCATGGCGAAATAAGATCTGCCAGTATTTGAAAGAAAGATTTCCGGAAACTGAATTTGAATTCATCAATGCCGGCATAAGTTCAACAGGAAGTACGCCAGGCGCATTCAGGCTTGCCCAGGAAGTTTTAGATAAAGGCAAGATTGATCTGTTTTTTGAAGAGGCGGCAGTCAATGATGCCACCAATGATTTTAATAACGCCGCACAGGTCAGGGGTATGGAAGGCATTATCAGGCATGCGCTGGACAGCAATCCCAATATGGACATTGTAATGATGCATTTTGTAGATCCGGCCAAGATCGCAGATTATGACAAGGGCATGACGCCTGTAGTTATTGCTAATCATGAAAAAGTGGCGGCGCATTATCATGTGAACACGATCAACCTGGCAAAAGAAATAACAGACCGTATCCATGCTGGTGAGTTTAACTGGAAAGATGATTTTAAAGATCTTCATCCATCTCTATTTGGTCATGAAGTGTATGTACGTTCCATCAAGACTTTTCTTGCCGATGCCTATGCCAGAGCGGATACTGCTTCAAAGGCGATAAAAATGCAACTGCCTGCCAAATTGGATAAATTCAGTTATTCAGCAGGTGAATATGTGGACGTCAATAAAGCCAGGCTGATCAAAGGCTGGAGCCTGGTTAGCAATTGGGTGCCCAACGACGGACTGGAAACCAGGAAGCAGTATGTAAATATTCCTGCATTGATCGCAGAGACACCTGGTTCAGAACTTAGATTCGATTTCACAGGCACAGCTATCGGACTCTGTGTTGCATCAGGTCCGGATGCAGGAATATTGGAATATAGTATTGATGGAGGACCATTCAGATCCAAAGATCTTTATACCCAGTGGAGCTCATTTCTCCATCTTCCCTGGTATGTGATACTGGATGATGAGTTGAAAAACAAAAAGCATTCTGTAGTGGTCCGGATTGCGCCTGGCAAGAATGAAAAAAGTAAAGGCAATGCTTGCAGGCTGCTGCATTTCCTGGTGAATCATTGATCAGGCCAGGATACTTTTAATCACATTGCCATGTACATCTGTTAAGCGGAATCGCCGGCCCTGGAATTTGAAGGTGAGTTGTTCGTGATCTATCCCCATCAGGTGCAATAGTGTAGCCTGGAAATCGTGGATATGAACGGGGTCTTTTACAATATTGTAACTGAAGTCATCCGTCATACCATAGTTGAATCCTTTCTTCACGCCGGCACCTGCCATCCACATGGTGAAGCACCGCGGATGGTGGTCACGGCCATAATCATTTTTTGAAATTTTACCCTGTGAGTAAACTGTCCGGCCAAATTCACCACCCCATATAACAAGCGTGTCATCCAGCATGCCCCTTCTTTTCAGGTCGGTGATCAGTGCGGCAGTGGGCCTGTCTATCTGCTTGCACTGGTGCTCCATATTGGGTGGTAATGAGCCGTGATGATCCCAGCCCTGGTGATAGAGTTGCACAAACCTGACATCTTTCTCCAGAAGTTTTCGCGCCAGCAAACAGTTGGCAGCATAGGTTCCACTGTCCTTGCTGTCAGGTCCGTATAATTCAAATACTTCGTTGGGCTCTGTTGAAGTGTCCATGATCTCGGGCACTGAGGTCTGCATTCTGAATGCCATTTCATACTGCGATATTCTTGCATTCACTTCAGGGTCTCCCCAGGGTTCATTTTGCACTTCATTCAGTTTGCGCAAATGATCCAGCATTTCTTTCCTGTCATTGCCGTCATATCCTTCAGGATCTTTTAGAAACAAAACAGGGTCTTTGCCTGAACGGAATTGCACGCCCTGGTGTTCCGAAGGCAGGAAACCATTTCCCCATAACCTGGCATAAAGGGGTTGGTCTTTAGATGCATTCTTGGAGATCAATACAATGAACGCGGGCAGGTTCTTGTTCTCTGATCCAAGTCCATAACTGATCCAGGATCCAATAGAAGGCCGCCCGGGGAGTTGATGACCGGTCTGGAAAAATGTAATAGCCGGGTCATGGTTGATCTGCTCAGTATACATTGATCGGATAAAGCAGAGTTCATCTACCACCTGTGCAGTATAGGGTAGCAGTTCGCTCACCCAGGTTCTGCTCTCACCGTGTTGCGCAAATTCATAGCTGGAGGGAACTACAGGGAGAGAGGACTGGTTGGCACTCATTCCTGTGAGCCGCTGGCCTTTCCGGATAGAGTCGGGCAATTCACTGCCGTAAAGATTTTTGAGTTTTGGTTTATAATCGAAAGTTTCAAATTGGGAAGGACCACCTGCCATGAATAGAAATACAACTTTCTTTGCCTTAGGAGCTATACCCGGTAAGGCAGACATGATCTGTTCTTCCAGTGTTGCGCCCCTGGCACTGAATGGAGAAAAAAGTTGTTGAAGTGCCACCGCTCCAAGTCCCATCGCAGATCGATTCAGGAAATTCCTCCTGTCCATCTGCTGGTACAACCCTTGAAGGTCTTGCGCATCCAGTCTCCGCTCTTTATCGTGATGTCCCATGTTTATCGTTTTGTGATCGTAGCGTCAGAATTCATTATGGTACTGGCAACTACCGTGTTTGCTGCGATCATTGCACCATCCATAGTTGTATCTACTTTATAAATTCCGGCATCCAGCCAGCCCCTGGTTTTGGCAGGATCTGCCCTGAATTTTTCGAGCTCAAGGTTTTGCAAACTCATCAGGATTTCTATTTCCCTGGCCGAAGGTTTTCTTCCTGTTAACTTTCTGTAAGCATTGGTAATAGCTATTTCAGTATTTTTCTCCTTACTCATTTGTTCACCCAACACCTTGGCTGCCTCAATAAAAGTTGGATCGTTCAGTGTGACAAGGGCCTGTAAAGGCGTATTAGTTTTCTGCCGGCGTGAAAGACAGGAACTTCTTTCCGAAGCATCAAAGGTTCCAAGAGTAGGATTGGGAACTGTTCTTTTTGCTACTATATACAGGCTTCTCCTGTACATGGCATCAGTACTGTCAGCCTTGTACGAAGCACTGTTGATCTCCCATAGCCCGGCAGGCTGATAAGGCTTCATGCTTTCACCGCCGATCTTCATATTGATGAGTCCACTTGCAGCCAATGCATTGTCCCGGATCATCTCAGCAGTCAGCCTGGCTGCCGGCCCCCTTGCGAGTAACCGATTTTCAGGATCGCTCTCTCTCATTGTTGGCGAAGCATAAGAATCCTGGCGATAAGTTTCAGACATCACAATAAGCCTGATCATTTTCTTCATATCCCATCCTGTTTCCCTGAATGTGACAGCAAGCCAATCCAGTAATTCAGGATGACTGGGCAGTGCTCCCTGGTTGCCAAAATCCTCGCTGGTTTTTACCAGTCCCATGCCAAAGAATTGTTGCCATAACCTGTTCACGGCAACACGTGATGTCAAAGGATGGTTCTGGTCCGTCAGCCACATCGCCAGTCCCAGCCTGTTTTTGGGATATTGAGATGAATAGGAAAGGATATCGGCTGGTGTATTAGGATAAACCTGTTCTCCGGGAAGATTATACTGACCGCGTATAAGAAGCGTGGTTTTCTTAGGCGTGGGCATTTCTTCCATAACCATAAGCTCTTTCACATTACGCATAGAGTCTGAAAACTCCGTGCGCATTTTCTTAAGTGCAGCCAGTTCTGTCTGAACTTCTTTGTCAATGGCGCCAACGTAATAGTCAATGAAGATCTCTTTTTCTTTGTCAGAAAGCTGAGATGATGGGTTAGTTGCCAGGGTAGACCATTTGGTTTTATCAGCAAGTATATTGATCTCGGAGTCAGTCAGCCTGCGATCGTACACAACTATATCATCTACCTTGCCGCCTTTGAAACCTGTTCCCCTCCACCATCCGCCCACCTGGAGGCCTGGCTCCTGATCACGATAGAAGATGATGTCTTTATATAGTTTATCCTTGATATTATACATGGGTATTTTAACGCCGTCTACATATAGAGAAAAACCATTTGCTTTTGATGATCCGTCGTATGCGAGGGTTAGCTGAACCCATTTTTCCCTGGGAACTTCTTCGTCTGATGATTTGATGATCGCATTAGAAGGAGCAGTATGCGCCATGGTGATCTCAAACCTGTTATTCTTCAGTGATACATTAAAGCCTTTGAAATTGTACAATCTTTCAGCTTCGCTTTTGTGAAAGATCACGCCGTCTTTCATTGTTTTAGGAATCCAGGCCCAGATGCCGATGGTAAAAGGTTCTGATTTTCTGAATACGCCGGTTTTGTTCAGGTCGAGGTAAATATCACCATTCAACGCCAGTACTTTCCCGTTTCTTCCGGCAGTGAATACAGGCTTATCGCCCTTTACGCCCGCATCATGCTTCATTTCTCCTTTTTGCGCAGTATCCAGTTTATTTGCCAGGTCATCTTCAAATGGGTAGAAGGCTTTTAATCCAAGAGAAGAGATACTTTCACTAGACAACGTTTTATATTCTTCTTTACCGATCCATGCTGATGCTTTTTGTTTTGCATTGCGTTTTGTGGCCTCAGCTTTTTGTTCCTGGTCTTCCAACTTCTTTCTCAGATTACCGATCACCTTTTCCTGTTCTTCTGTTGGCAGTGGTAATGCTGGTGTAGGGATGTCATCATTCCAGGAGATCTGTCCGGCTTCAAGCACATTATTGAAGAAACTATAGATCTCGTAATAATTCTTTTGTGAAATGGGATCGTATTTATGGTCGTGGCAGCGTGCACATCCCACCGACATGGCCATAAATGCCTGTCCGAATGTATTGGTGCGGTCCATGACATATTCGGCCTGGAATTCTTCTTCCACTATACCTCCTTCGAGGTTCTGCTGGTGGTTCCTGTTGAAAGCTGTTGCGATCAGCATGCTGCGCGTTGGATTGGGCAAAAGGTCACCAGCCAGTTGCTCTGTGATGAACCTGTCGTACGGCATGTTGACATTGAATGCATTGATCACCCAGTCGCGGTAAGGTGACATATCCCTTAACCGGTCAACAGTGTATCCGTGTGAATCCGCAAACCTTGCCAGGTCAAGCCAGTCAACTGCCATCCTTTCGCCGTAATGTGGTGATTTCAACAATCTGTCTACCTGTTTTTCATAAGCATCGGCACCAGGGTCTGCGATAAACGCATCGATCTCTTCGATGGTGGGAGGAAGCCCGGTCAGGTCGAAACTCAGTCTTCTTAATAATAATTCTTTCGATGCCTGAGCTGATGGCTTTATATTCTGCTCTTTCAACTTTGCCCTTATAAAACCATCAATGGGATTTGTATAACTGAAATCCCCATCAAGCAGCGGCAGATCTTTTTTTATGGGTTTGACAAATGCCCAATGCGGTTGATATTCTGCACCCTGGTCTATCCATTTAGCGAGGATCGCTTTTTCTTTTGCAGTGAGTGTAAGATGAGATTTGGGTTCCGGCATGAGATATTCCGGATCGCTGGACATGATGCGATGGAATACTTCGCTTTTGTTCAGGTTTCCCGGCGTGATCGCAAATTTGCCAGGTGTTTCCGGCAGTGGTCCGAAAGCCGATTTTGATTGATCCAGTCGAAGACCTGCTTTCTGCTTGGCTTTGTCAGGACCATGGCATGCGAAACATTTGTCAGACAAAATCGGTTTCACATGCATGTTGTAATCCAGTTTGCCATTGATCTTTTTAAACTCGGCCAATACGTCGGCGGGCATCTGGGGATCTTTATCCCTGATGGCTGCTGTTAAAAGCAGAATAGCTATCGACCCGAACAGGTAATAGATCAGTTTCATTAATTCTTTTTGGTGCTGTCCGGAGTTTTCAGTGATAGTTGCCCCTGGTCAACATCCACATCCGGATTTTTCGCTTTAAATGTTTTTATTCCTTGTTCAGAGATCCCCGTGTTCCATACATATATCTTCTTCAGGCTATTGCAATTGCTCAATGCTGCCAGTCCAGGATCGCTGACCCTGGTGCCATAAAGATTGACGGATTGCAGATTGCTGAACTTTTTTAGTTCATTCATTCCTGCATCAGTCACTGCCGTTTTTTCAAGATGCAGACGTTCCAGGCGCTTCATCGGTGGCATTTGCTTCAATAACTCATCAGTCAGCGGCTGGCCTGTGAATTTCAATATGGTAACCTGTTCTTTCATTTCATCAAGACTTCCGATCAATGATGCATCAAGGCTTTTTACGTTCACAAAATTTACGGAAAGCTGGTTAGAGCCTTCGGAAATCTTTTCAACAATAATGCCCCGGTCCCTCATAGATTGTATGATGGATTCGTCGGCTGCGGGAATTTCAATTGTTTTCTTTTCTTCCTGTAAGGTCTTCGACACAGCAGGTGATGGCGGGATATCGGGCTGTTCGGTTGGCAGAGAGGTTATCGATTGAACGGGTGACCCCGGAGTAATGCTGATAGGGCCAAATGGTGCGCCTTCTTTGATCCACCTGTGGATCAATTTTATTTCGGAGCTGCTGAGCTGTTTTTTCCCTTTTGGCGGCATGTGTTTATCATCGTCGAGGGGTAACAAGAGATTTGTATACATAGGGCTGTTGTTGGGATCACCCTTAACAAGCACTTCGCCATTCTTACCGCCCTTATTGATGAATGATTCACTGTCAAGTCTTAGGCCGCCTTTCTTCTTCAGGGAAGAATGGCAGTTGTAACATTTGTTTTTGAGTATGGGAGTGATCTCATCGCGGTATATGAAAACCTGGGTTACTGCTGCGGTCTTTGTTATGGTGTCAACAACCGGCCGGAATATACTGTCTTGAAAAGTCTCCGCAGAGTCTGCAATAGCTTCGGTTTTTTTGGAAGAAGGAAGCAGGTACCCCTCACCGTGAGTGAGTGTGCCACCCATATGACTGGCAATGGCCATAACGATAACCGTAAGCCAAAGGGCCTCTCTTTTATATTTACGGATCAGCCATGTTGCAATGATGCATAGGCTGGTGGCTATGCCCAGCCACTGGTGTTTACTTGCCAGTGCTTCGTCATAGTCTCCCGAATTGGAGAGGATGTATCCGGCTATGCAGGCTGCCACGGACGATACCGCTGCAACCAGTAGGGTGGTGTTGAAAGCAGGTCCCATAGCATTTCTGGCAGCTGCCGGGAGAAGGCTGAAAACCAATGCAAGCACCAGTACGCCTATGGGCAAGTGGACCAGTAAGGGATGAAGATGGCCGATCAGTTCAATCATGAGATTTTATGGCCTGGTAAGATACTAAACTTCAGGTTGCAGGTTGCAGGTTACAGGTTGCAGAAAAAGAATAGATTTCGAAAAATAATTCAGTGAATTCTCCCATTTTCACATTTATTCCCCACATTCCTCACATTTATCACATTCCAGATTGACCCATTTCTCCCTCTTTCCTGACCTCCCAGTTACCTGAAGCCATTGTTTACCATTCTACATTCACCATAGTGAAATATTTTTGGCGGATGAATATGATAGTCTTGCTGATCCTGCAAATGTTCTTGAATGCTTGCCATAAAGAGGCTCTGACAGCTCCGCAAGCAGCCCCGGCCCAATATAAACTGGTCTGGTCTGATGAGTTTGATTCAAATGGCGCTCCCGATCCCAATAAATGGAGATTTGAAACGGGATTTGTAAGAAATGAAGAGGCCCAATGGTATCAAAGCAAGAACGCTTATTGCGAAGGCGGTAACCTGGTAATAGAGGGAAGAAAAGAAAGAAAACCCAACCCGAATTATGTGCAAGGAAGTACAGGCTGGAGAACAAATCGGGAGTTTATTGAGTACACCTCTTCAAGTGTAGTAATGAAGCAGGAACATGCTTTCCAATATGGAAAACTGGAAGTGCGGGCAAGGATTGACACCCAAACTGGTTTATGGCCTGCGATATGGACACTGGGAACTTCGGGGGAATGGCCCTCTAATGGCGAAGTGGATGTAATGGAATATTATGACGATCGGATCCTGGCCAATTTCGCCTACGGCAGTGCTACAAGGTATTCTGCGATCTGGGATGAGGGGTCTAAGGCTATTGCGTCGTTTGGAGGGGCATTATGGGCCAATCAGTTTCATATATGGACATTGGAGTGGGATGAAAATACTATGCGAATTCTTATAGATGGACAGCTGATGAATTCAATTGATCTTAGCCAGACGATCAATAAATCTGATGGGAAAAATCCTTTTTTACAAAAACATTATCTCCTGCTCAACCTGGCCATGGGGGGTACAAGGGGCGGAAGTTTAGCGAATACAATATTGCCTTCGAAGTATATGATCGATTATGTAAGAATTTACCAGAAACAGTAACTGTTTTAAAGAACAAGAGTCAGCTATGTTAAAGTGGTTAATTATATCGATATCGTTCATCTTGCCGGGAAACCCTTCATTTTCACAGACCAGACTGCCTGGTCTTTTCAGTGATAATATGGTTTTACAACAGCAGCAGATGGTCGCTATCTGGGGTACTGATCATCCTCACACCAAAGTTTCTGTAAAAGGCAGCTGGGGAAAATCCGCACAGATGACAACTGATGATAGCGGGCACTGGAAACTTAAGTTACCAACCCCGTCAGCAGGAGGACCTTACACCGTAGTGATAAAAGGAAGCACAGAAATAACATTGAAAAATGTGTTGATAGGGGAGGTATGGTTCTGCTCGGGTCAATCCAATATGGAGATGCCGGTAAAGGGAAATACAAACCAACCAGTGATTGGAAGTAATGAAGCGATATTGAATTCCACAAATGATAAGATCCGGTTCTTAAACACCCCACGGTCTGTAAGTCTAACTCCATTATACGATGTCAAAGGTGAGTGGAAGGCAGCCAGCCCTGCCACAACTGGAAATTTCAGCGCTGTAGCTTATTATTTTGCAAGGAAACTGCACACGGTATTGGGTGTGCCTGTTGGTATCATTCAGTCTGCCTGGGGCGCTTCCACCATTGAAAGCTGGATGGACAAGCAGTCTCTGGCGGCGTTTGCCAACACTATTATTCCTGAAAAAATTCCCGATTCCTTTCCCAACAGAACACCAACGATCATGTACAACTCCATGTTGCACCCCTATATCGGATATACGATCAAAGGTGTGCTGTGGTACCAGGGAGAATCGAATAGGGATAACGCAAATGAATATCATTCACTTTTTTCGGCCATGATAGCGTCGTGGAGAAAGCAATGGCAACAGGGTGAGTTCCCTTTTTATTTTGTTCAGATTGCACCTTTTGAATTCGGAAAATCGAATGCAGCGTTTTTGCGGGAGGCTCAACTCCAAACGATGAAAACAGTGAACAATACTGGCATGGCCGTTACAATGGACATTGGCGAGCAAACCGTTATTCATCCTTCACAAAAAGAAGCGGTAGGCACCCGGTTAGCCTACTGGGCGCTGGCAAAAGATTACAATGTCCAGGGCATAGCGTTCAGCGGCCCGGTTTATCGGAATATGCAAATTGTGGACAAAGGGAGGATCATAGTGACTTTTGATCATTCTGAACAAGGGTTGACCAGTTTTGGCAAACCACTTTCTGGTTTCGAGATTGCGGGCGAAGACAAAGTATTCTATCCTGCTGAAGCCATTGTTACAAAAGATAAAATAGGCAGCATCACAGTATGGAGCGATAGCGTAAAAAATCCGGTAAGTGTACGCTATGCATTTAAAAGTTGGGCTCCGGCAAGTTTGTTTAACACCAAGGGATTACCAGCATCTTCTTTTAGAACGGATAATTGGTAGCCTGAAGGTGAACTCCAACCCCACATTCATCACATTCACCACATTCTCACATTTGACCCATCCGTCCCCCTTTTTTGAGAGCCTGCTCTCACATTCTTAGGGCCGTTGGGTTTAGCTTTAGAGAGTTATTCCTGCCTTGATGACTGAAAAATTACTGTTTACATGAATTTCAGGACGCTATTTTTCTTTTTACTGTTCTTTGGTCTGGGTATGTCTTTAAAGGCTACCAATTATTATATCAATTCTGCTATAGGGAGAGATTCAAATAAAGGAAACAATAAGGCCCAACCCTGGAAAACAGTTTTGCATTTACGGACTATTCAATTAGTACCGGGAGATTCTGTTCTTTTCGCTTCAGGACAAAGGTTTACAGGTACTTTGTCGCTCATCGGTGTAAAAGGTCTTATTGATCATCCCATTGTGATTGCAAATTATCAGTACAAAGGAAATAAGTCGAAGCCAGTTTTGGATGCCGGGGTGGACCTGAATGCGTTGTTGATACAAAATTCCTCGTTTATACACGTCATCGGAATTGAGCTTACCGGGGTCTTACCTTATAAAAGCCCTGATCTGTCAAAGAAATCAGAGATGCGTTGCGGAATTCTTGTTGAGATTACAAAAGATGAGGCATTTCAACATATTCGGCTGACTGACGTTGTTGTGCATGATGTGTATTTTAATCCGCCTGGATTTATTCGTCCTGCTGCAGAAATAAAATCAGCAAACGGCACACAAAGCTATGGTTGGGGAATTCGGTTCATCAATAATACCAATAGAGGACTGTTAACCGATGTGCAGGTTTTAAGATCAGTGATATTCAACGTGAGTCATACGGGATTAAAAATCACGGCATCTGATAAAGGAATCCAGCGGGTGGAAATTTCAGACTGCAAAGTGTATCAGACAGGTGGCCCGGGCATGCAGTTTTCGGGAGTAAGAGATGCCCATATCCATCATAATAAAATTGATCATTCAGGTTCAACTGCTGACAGCAGAAACTGGGGCAGGGGTAGCGGTTTATGGACATGGGGTTGCGCCAATGTGCTGATCGAACATAATCGCTTTGAAAATGCCAACGGCCCGGGCGATTCTGCCGGAATTCATATTGATTATAATTGTACTGATGTGGTGGTGCAGTACAACCTGAGTGCAAACAACGCAGGAGGCTTTTGCGAAATTTTAGGAAATAACTTTAACTGCGCTTACCGTTATAATATCAGCATTAACGATGGACACAGGGTGAAGGGGAGTAACGGCGCTTTCCAGGAAGGAAAAATATTCTGGCTTAGCGGCTACCAGGGAAATGAAAAGAAAAATGCAGGCCCATTTAATAGTTATTTCTATAACAACAGCATCTATGTATCTGCCAACATCATACCGAAGATCGCTGTGAGCAGCAGCTCGGATGGGATTCTTATCGCGAACAATATTTTTTATTTCGAAGCGGCTGCCCGTACAGTGGCTGGTGACCAGAAAAAGCAGGAGGTAGATCTGGACGGGATACCTCATGTTCTATTTATTAACAACCTGTATTTAAGGCCCGACAACTGGCCGGCGGACGTTTCGATCCAGGATAAAGCGCCCCTTAACGGTGATCCTGGTTTTAAGAACAAAGGCGGGCTGGAGTTTAAAGATTATATACCTGCCAATAGAAATCTGGTTATGAATCGTGGGGTATCCATTCCATTTATTCCGAATGATAGTATTGGTTTAAGGATAGGCTTGAAAGTTGACCTGGATGTTTTAGGAAATCCAATTAAAGACCAGCCTGATCTGGGCGCCATTGAATTAAAGTAAAGCGAAATGAAATTATTGAAACAGCGAACTAGGCCCGGGAACGCCATCCGAAAATCAGGAATCTTTTTTATTGGCTTACTGTTGCTGGTAGTCGCTTTATCTTTTACAGGAAATGAAAAACCGGCAGCGGGAGGAGATCCAGGCAAGCCTAATATAATTATCATCCTTACTGATGATCAGGGGTATGGAGATGTAGGGTTTAACGGCTGCACTGATATCCCCACGCCCAACATAGATCGGATAGCCAAAAACGGGGTGGTATTCCGCAATGCTTATGTAAGCTATGCAGTATGTGCACCCAGCAGGGCAGGCCTGCTCACTGGCAGGTACCAGGATCGGTTTGGGTATAGTCGCAATCCCTTGTATAAACCTTTTGATCCGGAAATGGGATTGGCGCTTACTGAGCAGATGCTTCCCGCATTTTTACAGCAATCCGGTTATGTTACCATGGGTATTGGCAAATGGCACCTGGGTGTTTATGAAACATACCGCCCCTGGAAGCGCGGCTTTAATGAGTATTTTGGATTTCTTGGCGGCGGTCACCGGTATTTTCCAAAAGAATACAATATTGCCAACCAGGACAGTGCAAAAAATGAGGGGGAAAGTTACCGCACCAAACTGATCCGGAATGAAAAGGTAGTGGAGGAATCAGAATATCTGACCGATGCATTATCGAGGGAAGCGGTTTCATTCATTGATCGGAATAAAACGCAGCCATTTTTTCTGTATCTGGCATACAATGCACCACACGCACCCTTACAGGCCCCTGAAAAATACCTTGATCGGTTCTCGCAGATCAAGGACCCTAAACGGAAAACCTATGCTGCCATGGTTAGTGCTGTTGATGATGGAGTAGGCGAGGTGCTGAGCAAATTGCAACATCTCAACCTGACCAATAATACCATTGTCATTTTTCTCTCTGATAACGGAGGTCCTGAACAGGATAATAGTAGTGACAACGGTCCATTACGGGGCGGTAAGAGTTCGCTGTATGAAGGAGGTATACGCGTGCCGTTTGCTGTTCAATGGCCCAGCCAGATCAAAGCTGGCAGTGAGTACCGATCGCCTGTCATTTCATTGGATATTTTTGGCACCATTGCTGCAAATATAGCGGGTGCTCCCGCACCAAAAAATCCCCTGGATGGAGTTGATCTGTTGCCCTACCTCAAAGGAACCAGGAAAGGAGCACCGCACGAATTCCTGTTCTGGCGACAGTATGATCAGAACCGAAATGCAGTGGTTCATCAGTCAGGGATGAAAATGGTCTTATTAAGCGATACCAAGGTGGAATTGTATGATCTGAAAACAGATCTCGGGGAGCAAACCGACCTGGTGGATAAAAACAGATCACTGGTTGCAGATTTTGAAAAGCAAAGAAAAAAATGGGAGGCCAATATGATAGCGCCTGTCATTTGGGGGTTGAACCAGGAAGAACTGTACACGCCAAACAAGAAGCCAATACAAAACAAGTAAGAACTGGAAATAGCTAATAATACCATCCGCCCATAATTTACCAGATAAATCAAACGGATTTATGCTCACCAAACAAGACGAAGAAAAACACGATAGAAGCAACCAGCTTTTGAATATAATCCTTGCAATAATATATGTGTTGGTGATCCTCTTATTTACCTCCCTGATCTTGTTTTTATAATAGGAGCAATTATGGAATTGACCTAAATTGTACGCAAGGTTAAAGGCTTAATTCAACATCGCATTGTCTATCTGGGTAAAAAAATATGTTTTCGCCCTCGTACTGGTTCTGATTAGCATGGCATCTATCGGCTATGCACAGCAGCCCAGTTCATTTATTAGTATTTCGGACGAACTGGTGAACAATGAAGTCACCTCTATCATACAGGATAAGAATGGGTTTATCTGGTTTGGGACCAGGGGCGGTTTGCAACGGTTCGACGGGTATGAGATGAAGTTGCTTAAAAATGATTTCGGCAAAGGTAATAACCTCTTAAGCCAGTCCATCGAAGTACTGCAGAACGGTAAGAAAAACAACATATGGATTGGTACTAAATCTGGCGGTCTTAGCGAGTATGATCTCGAAACAGGAACTATCCGCAATTATGCCAATACCAACCAGAATCTGTCTGGTTTTAATGCAGACTATATTCTGTCCATTCTCGATACGGACGGTGAAAAGCTATTCATAGGTACATGGAAAGGATTTCAATACCTGGACAAGAAAACAGGACAGTTTAAGATCCTGAATAATACCTGGAAAACATTTGATATCCAGCCCGATCCAGCATCAGGATACTGGCTTGCCACCAGCAGCGGCTTGAGGCATTTGAATAAGGAATTGGTAAACGATGGCAATTATAATTTCGGCATACCGGCAATAAACATTACCTCCATTGTGATGGATAGCAAGCATCATTGTTTATGGCTGGGAACCTGGGACCAGGGGCTTATTCAATTCGACTTAGAAACTAAACAATTTAAGAATTACCGGCATGATAAGGACCTCCAATCCTCAATCAGCTCTAATAATACCTACCGGATCTTTCTGGACTCCAAAGGAACCTTGTGGGTAGGGACCTGGGGTGGCGGTTTAAATCGTTTCGATCGTACATCAGAGACTTTTGATAAAATACATCTGAACATCCCGGGCCTTTATACAACTGATAACCAGATCATTTTGACATTACAGGAAGACCCCTCAGGCTTGCTCTGGGTGGGTACCGACGGTACCGGCGTTTTTAAATTTGATCTTAATCAGAAGAAATTTTCCAACATTGGGTATGAAAATAACAGGAGTTCATTTGCAAAAGGCACCCATGTTTTATCTGTGTTTATAGATCCTTTTAATAAACTCTGGCTGGGAACCAAGGGCGGTGGTATCCAGTATTCCTCTGATTGGAATACATTCACTCATATCAATATCGGTCCTGATGAAAAAATCAAACCACCAACCTTGCCTTACGAAAGCCGGGCCTTCTTACAGGAAGGTGATTATATCTGGGTGGCTACGAATAAAGGTTTGATCCGTATTGTCAATAAGGGAAATAAGACGGGCCAACTGGATGTTTTCATACCAGATCTGAAGAATCCCTCATCTATCATTGGGAGAAAAATCAACGCCATGGTCAGGGATGCTTCCGGCAAAATGTGGATAGGTACCCAGGAAAACGGACTCAGTTGTTTGACCGGCTATGATAAAGACAATAAACCGATTTTTAAAAACTATTCCCCGGCATACGGGGTAAAAGGGGCATTGCAAAATGAAAGGGTGAGCTGTTTGATGGTTGATTCAAAAAAAAGACTTTGGGTTGGAACATATAAAGGCCTGCATCTTTACGATCCTGGAACCGATCAATTCCAGGTTTTTACCCAGACCAATGGAAACAAGAACTCACTGAGTAATAATACCATTCTTTGTCTGGCGGAAGATGAATTTGGGCAAATCTGGGCAGGTACGCAATATGGATTGAACAGAATCTATGGCTTGGAAGGGAACCATTTAAATGTTGAAAGCTATACAACAAGGGAAGGTCTTCCGAGTGATTATATTCATGCTGTTATCCCGGACAAAGCCGGAAATATCTGGGCCAGTACCAATAAAGGGATCATCAGGTTCAACCAGAAAGATAATTCCTATGCGGTGTTTGACAAAAGAGATGGAATCCAATCTGTTGTTTTTTCAGAGAACGCATCATACAGGGATTCAAATGGCAGGTTCTTTTTTGGAGGACTTGAGGGGCTGACCTATTTTTTTCCAGACAGCATCAGGATCAATCAGTTCCGTCCTCCTGTATATTTTACTAACCTGACAATAAACAATCTTCCTTACGAATTTGGCATGAAAGACGGGCCGATCCTGGACAGGCCGTTTTATGAAACTGAAAGTATAACCCTTGATTATACGGAAAACATATTCTCCATTGAATTTGCGGCTCTGGATTATCATGCGCCGGATAAGAATGAGTATATGTATAAATTGGAAGGATTCAATAAAGATTGGGTCTATGCCGGTAAAAACAGGCTGGCCTCCTTCACGAACCTGAAGCCAGGGACCTATCATCTGAAAGTAAAGGCAACAAACAGTGATAAGATATGGGGTCCCGCTCCAAATGAGTTGACGATCAATATATTGCCGCCACCCTGGAGAACATGGTGGGCATACGGTATTTATATTGCGGTGTTTCTTTTCCTGCTTTGGTTAACACGCTATCTCGGTTTACGCCAGGTTGCGTTGAAAAATCAGTTAACACTCAGCAAATTGGCACGCCAGCAGGAAAGTAAACTCGCAGATTTTAAAGAACGTCTTTTTACAAATATCTCGCATGAATTTCGCACGCCCTTAACCCTTATCATGGGTCCGTTGGATGATCTGCTGCAATCAAGGAAAATGGAAATGCAGGTGGAGAAAAGCCTTCGGCTCATTCAGAAACAATCCAAAAGGATGTTGCGAATGGTTAACCAGTTGCTGGACTTTCAAAAAGCAGAAGCCGGAAGTTTAAAGCTTTCCCTTCAGCCAGGCGAGATCGTTTCTTTCTGCCAGGATATATTCTCGCTTTTTATTGACGAAGCCAACCGCAGACATATTCATTACAGTTTTCATGCACAGGAAAAATATCTCTCTTTTACATTTGATCATGGGAAGCTTGAGATCATAGTATTTAACGTACTGTCAAATGCATTTAAATTCACGCCTAATGGTGAAACTATTAACATCAGCGTTGAAAAAACCGAAGATCAATCTTGTCAAATAACTGTAGAAGACTCCGGCAGAGGGATACCTGCAAATGAAATTGACAGGATATTCGACCGCTTTTACCGGGGAAAGGAACAGGATGCAACTACTATATCAGGCACTGGTATCGGACTCTCTTTTGTTAAGGAATTAACGGAGCTACACGGGGGAGCCATTGAAGCAGTAAGCGACGGAGTAAAAGGCAGCCGTTTTACAATTAAATTACCATTCATTCATACCACAGACTCAGGCTGGAATATGGCCAGCGACCCATTGCAACTTGTCAATCAAAACAATGAAAAAATGTCACATTCAATAGACTTTACCGAAGAAAATGATTCCCTAAGCCGGGATCAGGATCAGCCCATTATTCTGGTAGTGGAAGATGAATCTGATATTCAGCAGTATATCTACGAGATACTTTCTCCATCGTTCAAAATAGTATCTGCCATGAATGGCAAAGAAGGTGTTGCCAAGGCATTGGAAATCATTCCTGATCTTATCGTGAGCGACATCATGATGCCGGAAATGGATGGCATTGAGTTATGCCGGATGCTGAAATCCCATAAGGACACTTCGCATATCCCCATTATTCTTCTTACCGCTTTATCCGATATGGCTCATCATGTCCAGGGGATCCGCGAAGGAGCCGATGTTTATTTGCCAAAGCCATTTAATTCCCAATTATTGCTGGTGCATATCCATAACCTGATCAATTCCAGGAATAAGCTGAAGGAATTATATGCCAAAAGAGTATTTCTTGGTACCGGTAATTTTGAGATAAAAACATTTGAAGAGGAGTTCTTATTCAAACTGATGAAGTTGGTGGAAGAAAATATCTCCAACGGTAATTTCAACAGCGATGAATTGGCTAATCTCATGTATATGAGCAGGTCTACTTTTTACAGGAAACTAAAAGCGGTAACGGGTATGTCTGGTAATGAGTTCATCCGGACAGCCCGTCTGAACTATGCAGCCAAACTTCTGGAGAGCGGTAAATATTCTGTGACCGAGGCCGCATTTGAAGCCGGGTTCAATGATATCAAGTACTTCAGGAAACGATTCCAGGAACAATTCCAGGCCTCACCCTCGGAGTATAAGAAGTAAGGCTACATGTTACAGGTTGCAGGTTACAGGTTGCAGGTTGCAGTGCGACCTGCAACCTGCAACCTGCAACCTGCCACCTGCAACCTGAAACAATGGTCCCCCTTTATTGAAATGGACAGCCCACCTCCTTGTAATAATTTAGTACGGTATGAAAAAATCAATGCATCCAATACTGCTGGCTTGCCTTTCCCTGGTTGTGATGGTAACCGTTCAAGCACAAGCGAAAAAAACTCAGCGTCCAAACATTGTAATGATCTATACAGATGATCTTGGTTATGGAGATGTGAGTTGTTACGGTACTTCTGCATTGCCAACTCCGAATATAGACCAGCTTGCCAAAAATGGCGTCCGGTTCACCAATGTTCATACCACTTCAGCTACCTGTACCCCCTCCCGGTTTTCCCTGCTTACAGGTATGTATGCCTGGCGAAAAGAAGGAACCGGAATTGCTCCCGGTGATGCCTCTCTGATCATACCTGTTGCCACTACCACTTTACCGGGTACATTACAAAAGGCCGGCTACAATACCGCTGTTATCGGGAAATGGCATCTGGGACTGGGCGATGAAAAAGGCGCTGACTGGAATGGGAAAATTTCCCCGGGACCCAACGAGATAGGGTTTAATTATTCGTTCCTGATTCCCGCCACCGGTGATCGTGTACCCTGTGTGTTCGTGGAAAACCATGAAGTGGTAAACCTGGACAGGAATGATCCTATCAAAGTAAGTTATACAGCGCCTGTAGACCCGCAGGCACCCACAGGGAAGAAAAACCCTGAGTTGTTGAAAATGCATCCTTCCCATGGACATGATATGACCATCGTTAATGGTGTAAGCCGAATCGGGTACATGTCTGGCGGCCAATCCGCACTTTGGAAAGATGAAGATTTTGCGGATATACTGGTGCAGAAAGCGGAAGCATATATCGGCCAACATAAATCGGGGCCTTTCTTTTTGTATTTCTCTACCCACGACATCCATGTACCCCGTTTGCCCCATGCCCGGTTTGTAGGAAAGAGTGGGATGGGCCCAAGAGGTGATGCACTTCTGCAGCTGGATTGGACGGTTGGAAAAATGATGACCATACTGGAAAAAAATGGCTTGCTCGAAAATACACTCATCATATTCACCAGCGATAACGGGCAGGTTATTGATGATGGTTATAAAGATCAGGCTGTTGAGAAATTAGGCCTGCACAAACCTGGTGGCATTTACCGCGGAGGTAAATACAGTGCGTTCGAAGCAGGAACGAAAGTTCCATTCATCGTAAGCTGGAAAGGCACTGTTGGCCGGGGTCAGACGAACACTGCCTTATTCAGCCAGATTGATCTTTATGCAAGCCTTGCTGCTCTTGCAGGTATTCCTGTGCCGGAAGGTCAGGCGAAGGATAGTAAGAATGCTCTACCTGTCTTGCTGAATCAAAGCAACCAGTCTCGCGACTTCCTGGTGGAGCAGTCTCTGAACTCAACTTTATCATTGATCGTGGGCAATTGGAAATATATTGAACCATCTCAAGGGCCAACAATAAATAAAGATACCAATACTGAATTAGGCAACTTCCCTGGCCCACAATTGTATAACTTATCAGAAGATCCTGGTGAAACCAAAAATCTCGCGGCCGTGCATCCGGAGCGGGTAAATGAAATGAGAGCGAGATTGGAAGCCATTAAGAAAAAATAACGTAGAACCTATGTTCAGATATTGGATTACATCGTTCGTTGTTTTGTTTTTTTGTTCTTCCGCTTTTCCACAAAACAATAAACGCCAACCGAACATCGTCTTAATTATCGCCGACGATCTTGGCTGGGCTGATCTGTCGTCTTACGGAAGTAGTTTTTACGAAACACCTAACCTGGACAAGCTGGCAGCAAACGGCATTCGATTCACACAGAATTATGCAACCTGCCCTGTATGCAGTCCTACCCGTTCCAGCTTAATGACGGGCAAATATCCTGTTAAGACCGGTGTGACAGATTGGATCCGTGGCCGGCAGGAAAATGGCAAGGCCAGGCCATATGAAAAATTAATTGCACAGCCCACCGCTTACCAACTGTCGCTGGACGAAAAAACAATTGGAGAATATGCGGTGGACAATGGGTACAATACTTTTTTCGCCGGTAAATGGCACCTGGGGGAAGAAGAAAAATACTGGCCGGATCACCAGGGTTTTCAGATCAATAAAGGAGGTTGGAGCAAAGGTTCTCCCACTGGAAGAATAAACGACAGCACGGGCGGTTTTTTTACGCCCTACGCCAACCCCAAATTAAATGATGGACCAGCGGGTGAATATCTCACGGACAGGTTAACGAATGAATGCCTGGCATTTATTGAAAGCAACAATCAATCTCCATTTTTCCTGCTGTATTCTTTATATGCAGTTCACAATCCATTACAGGCACCGCGCGATCTGGTCAATAAGTATAAAGCAAAGCAGGCGAAATTGAATATTGCTGCTAATGCGAGGTTTGTAAAAGATGAACCATGGATGAAAAGCGAAACAGAATGGGAGCGAAGAGTGGTGCAGGACAATCCCGTCTATGCAGCCATGATAGAAAATATGGACTGGAATATTGGCCGTTTGATCGACAGACTTAAGCAATTGGGCCTGGATGATAACACCTTAGTGATCTTTACCTCTGATAATGGAGGGTTAAGTACAGCTGAGGGGAGTCCTACTACCAACGGTCCATTAAGGGCCGGGAAAGGGTGGATGTATGAGGGAGGTATCAGGGTACCAATGATCATGTACTGGAAAGGTAAAATAACAGCGGGATCTATGTCCGATCTTCCAGTAAGTACCGCTGACTTGTATCCAACCATCGCAAAGGCTATAAATGAAAACTATCAGAAGGATAAGGCAATAGATGGTGAAAATATTTTTCAATTGCTGTCTCAGCAAAAAGAAGCCCGGAACAGAACGCTGTACTGGCATTATCCCCACTATAGTAACCAGGGCGGAAAACCTGCTTCGGCCATACGGGAAGGTAATTACAAATTGATCTATAATTATGAAGATAAAACAGTGGAGCTCTACGATGTTGTTAATGATATAGCTGAGAAGAATAACATGGCAACGGCAAACAACAAGATCGTGGAAAGACTAAAAAAGAAACTGTTCAACTGGCTTAATGCAAACCATACCTTATTCCCTTCTCCAAACCCGGGCTATAAATCTTCCGCTCTCGAACATTATCGCGGGATCAATCAACCTCAATCGGAGATCATTGTTGAATAGTTGTTCCCGTTAATCATTATTCTTTTAAACAACCTGAACTGTCAGAGTTGAACTGAATACACCGCTTTTTTGAAGCGGTTATCCTCCACCTTGTAAATATTAGTTCCTTACTTAGTATCTCTTAATTAAACCTAAACTGATGCTTGTGTCAAAAAGAAATCTACTCCTTTGCTATGGCTTATTCGGCTTCATGCTTTTAATGAGCCTCCAGACGTTTTCACAAACTGTAACGGTAAAAGGCACTGTAGTAAGTGCAACGGAAAATACTCCGTTGGCGGGTGTATCTGTTATACAGAAGGGTTCAGATAAGGGAACCGTAACAGATCAAAAAGGTTTTTTCAGTTTACCAGTTTCTGGCACCAATCCTGTACTTGAGTTCAGTAATGCAGAGTTTCAAACATTTACATTGACCTGGGATGGTTCATCTTCCATTACTGTAAAGTTAGAGCCTGCGGTAGCTGCACTTCAGGATGTGGTGGTAGTGGGTTATGGAACGCAGAAAAAGATCAACCAGACCGGTTCAACACAAACTGTCAAATTTGATGATGCCGTGAACCAGCCCGTGACCAATTCGGCACAGCTGATGTATGGCAAGTTTTCAGGAGTTCAACTTACGCAGGGTAGTGGGTTGCCCGGCGCGGATGCGTCAAGTATCATTATCAGGGGTGTAGGAACCTTTGGCTCCACTACCCCCCTTGTGGTTATTGATAACATTCAGTACACAGGCCTGGATGCGTTCAATAATTTAGCACCGTCAGACATTGAAACCATTTCTGTACTGAAAGATGCTTCGGCCAGTGCCATCTATGGTGCAAGGGGTGCCAATGGTGTTATTGTGGTGACCACCAAGAAAGGGAAAAGCGGGGCTATGAGTATTGTATACAATAGCTATTGGGGCCAACAGGAAGTGACTGTGGTGCCCAAATACCTGGATGCAGTAAATTATGCTAAGCTTAAAAACGAACGAGACATCAATGTAAGTGGCCCTACAGCACCGATCAGATATTCAGATGCGAATATACAGGCCATTGCTGACGGTTCCCAACCTGATCAATATGCCAATACGAATTGGGCCAATGAAATTGTGAGAACAGCACCCATCAATAATCACTATTTGGCTTTTTCAGGCGGTAACGACAAAACCACCTACAAAGTTTCATTAGGTTATTTGAATCAGGAAGCCGTAGTGAAGGGGAAGTTTAAATCTGACCGGTATAATCTCAGTTTTAATCTCAATTCTCAGGTAAAAAACTGGCTATCTATATCGAATGTCACCAATGCATATTGGTCTAAATTTAAAGGGCCCACCGGAGGCGCGGGAGCCATCACAGGTGAAACTGGGATCATTAACCAGTTCCAGCGTTCTGCACCCACTGTACCGGTGTATTATTCTAACGGTGAATACGGGGTAGTAGATGGATCTTATCTGAATGTCAATGCAAGCTTCCCTGTTACTCATGCCATCAGAAGGGGTTATCTGGGTGATTATTCAAGTGATGACATCAATATAGCCGAGCGGTTTGGATTAAAATTTGATATCAGTAAAAACCTTTCTTTTGAAACCAGTGGAAGTATTAACATGCTGTATGGCAATATCTCGGATTTCAATCCCACAGGCAATACTTACGATTGGGCGGGTAATTTAGTTCAGCAAACCCTGGTGAATACATTAGTAAACAGTACCAGTTTCAATTACAGACTTTTAAATGAAAATCTCTTAAGGTATTCCCGGAAGTTCAATGGGAAACACGACGTGTCAGTTCTGGCAGGCTATTCATTGATCTATAACCGGAATGATGGTTTTACAGGATCCTTGCAAGGCTTCCCTTCCAATTCCCTGCAGGAGTTTGACGCAGGCGGCGTATTGAATCCAAGTGTTTCCGGCGGCGCATATGAGGAATCTGTACAATCCATGTTTGGCAGGGTGAATTATATCTACGATGGGAAATACCTTTTTGAATTCAATGTGAGGAGGGATGGTTCTTCCAAATTTGGATCAACCAACAGGTACGCCAATTTCCCTTCTGCATCTGCAGGATGGAGGATCAACCAGGAAGATTTCCTTTCTCATTTGGACTGGCTTTCAGATCTGAAATTGAGGGGTAGCTGGGGTATTACCGGAAACGATAACATAGGGAACTATATCTACGATCAAACCTATAATACAGGGCTGGATTATTTCTTAGGCTCAAGTACCGTGGTTGGCGCCGTAGCTATTACCAGGCTGGCCAATCCCACTATTACCTGGGAAACAGTTGAACAGTTTGATATCGGCCTGGACGCAGGATTTTTCCGTAACAGGTTATCATTGACAGCCGATTATTTTAAACGCAACAGCACCGATGTGTTGTATGGCAATTTCCCCATTCCCAGCACCATTGGTGTAACCAACCTTGCTGCACAGAATGCAGCCAGTATGGTGAACAGCGGTATAGAACTGGCAGTGAATTACAGGGATAGATTTAAAGGGCTGAACTATAGTTTTGGTGGCAGCTTAAGCAAATTTGCTGATAACAGGGTGACTGGACTGGGTGAAAAAGGTCTTGAAACCATCAATGCAGAAAGTATCATCCGGATCGGCGTTCCATTCAATGCATATTACGGATACCAGGTTCTTCGAATTTTTCAAACAGCTGATGAAGTGGCCAAGGCACCAAAACAGTTTGGCAGTAATCTGACTGCGCCCGGTGATTTTCAGTATGCGGATTTGTCGGGCCCGGCAGGCAAACCTGATGGCGTGATCGATGCATTTGACAGAACGGTGATTGGGAATCCTTTTCCCAAAATGATATACAATTTCAATGCAAATATTGACTTTAAGGGATTTGATCTCAGTGTGCTTTTTGAGGGCTTGAGCGGCCTGGATCGTTTGTTGAATGATAATGGTCAGTTGCCATTTGAAGGAGACAGAAATAACTCATTGAGCTATTGGATCGACAGATGGACCCCGGCTAAACCTTCTACCACATTACCCCGTCTCGGTGGGCCGAATAATTCTGTTGTTTCTACTTTCTACATAGAGGACGCTTCCTACCTGCGTATGAAGAACTTAGAGATCGGTTACAGTTTACCTGGACGAATGATACAGAAGATCGGATTATCCAAATTGAGAATTTATGCAAGTGCTCAGAACCTGTTGACGTTTACTAAGATGGAGAATTTTGATCCGGAACGTGCAAGAGGCGGCAACACTGATCAGTTAGCACCGCTATATAAAGTATACACCTTTGGTCTAAACGTCAAATTTTAATTTTCATGAAAAAAATAATATTCATAAGTCTTGTATTGGCTTTAACGGGTTGCTCCAAAGATTTTTTAGAAAAAAACTCTCTGACGCAATTGGGTGAAGCCAATTTCTGGAAAACTGAACAGGATGCCATTTTAGGTATCAATGGCATTTACGATGTTTTGCAGGATCGGGTTTTATATAGCGGAAACCTCAATGGAACTGCAGGACTCCCGATGTATGATACTTTCGGGGATAATGCCTATAATGCCTACAGGTTTGAAGGCCCCGGTAATTTTATGGTCGCGAACATCGACCCTTCCAATGCCATGTTCAGTGCATTGTGGACTTCACTGTACAAAGGGATCGGCAGAGCAAATGTAGCGTTGGAGAACATTGAAAAAATTCCTTCATCTGCTATTTCTGATGCCAATAAACAGGCTTTGCTGGGACAGGCACTGTTCCTGCGATCACTATTTTATATGAACCTCGCTGTGTATTTCAAGGATGTTCCGTTAGTGCTGAAAGTGCAATCCCTGGAGGAAGCCTATGTGCCTAAGAATACTTACCAGGAAGTGTCTGATCAGATCATCAAAGACCTTAAAGACGCTGCCAGCAAGCTTCCTGTTTCTTATCCCGGAACACAATACGGATATGCTACTAAGGGTGCAGCCCTGGGACTGCTGGCAAGGTTTCTGTTATACAATAAAGACTACCAGGGTGTTTTGGATGCAACAGAAACAATTCTCACACTGGGTTATTCACTCAATTCCAGCTATTCACAATTGTTTACCGAACAGGGTGAATTTTCTAAAGAGATTTTGTTTTCCGTGAGGTTTTTCCAGGACGTATCCAATAACAGTGAAAATTTTTCATCCACCTTCCTCGCTCAGCCAAAAGTTGACCAGCAGCCCATGCCTAACCTGGTGAAGGATTATTTCTGTACTGATGGCAAACCCATTACGAGTTCGCCGCTTTATAATGCAACGACTCCGAAAAATAACCGGGATCCGCGCTTAGCTGCATCGATCTATTTCAGAAATGATATTTTTCTCACGGATATCAATCGGGTGTTCACCGGAAATACGGCAACAACTTATGGCCAGAAAAAATACATCCGCACAGGTGCTTCAGCCACTGGTATCGCTGTGTTCAATCCGGGAGGTCAGGATTTCATTGTGCTTCGCTATGCTGATGTTCTATTGATGCGGGCCGAAGCGCTCGTGGAACTGAATCAACTGTCCGGTGTATATGCCCTGGTCAACCAGGTGAGGGCCAGGGTGTCTATGCCTACTATTGAAAAAGCGGAAGGCGCTGGTTTAAGCCAAACTGCATTACGTGACGTAGTAAGACATGAAAGGAGGGTAGAACTGGCCTTTGAAGGTTTAAGATACTTTGACCTGAAACGTTGGGGTACTCTGCAACAGGCTTTCCAGTTGGTTATAGCGGATAAGGTGGCGGGTTACCCGGCCATTTATCAGCCGGGAAAATCAGAGATATTCCCAATTCCATTAAGTGAATTGAATGCGAACGCAAACCTGGCTCAAAATCCTGTTTGGCAGTAGGCTGGAGAAATATTCATCCTTACAAGTAAGTTACCAGGCTCTGTTTTATATCCATTCCGGTTTTTACTAAGAAGAACGATGCTCAATGCATCGTTTTTTTTTAACAAAACCGGTATGTTCCGTAAATTTATTTAGCCATGAAACTTCATTGTTAAATTACCGGCAGAATAGATTGATGGAAAAATATCTGCAATCACAAGATGGGATAAGAATCCACTACGAGATTTCAGAGGCGAAACCAACAGCGCTTGTATTCGTTCATGGGTGGCTCGGAAATGGCGACTGGTGGAAAAGTCAACGGGATTTTTTTCAGGATAAATATAATGTTGTCCAGGTAGATCTGCCCGGCCATGGTAAATCAGGAACGGGAAGAATACACTGGTCTTCTGCACAATACGCAAAAGATATAAAAGATGTTGTTGACCAGATCCCGTCTGATCATGTTGTCTTAATCGGCCATTCTATGTCTGGTCCCTATACTTTAGAGGCATCATTGATTATTCCAAGGGTCAAGCTTGTTGTACTTGTTGATACCTTGAAAAACATGGATCAGTTGATGGATATCCGGCAGGCGGAAGAACTTCTGTTCAAATCGTACAGAAAAGATTTTAACGATGCCGTGGAAAATCTTTTGCCAAGGTTTCTTTTTGCAAAATCGACCCCCGTTGCCGTCAGGGAACAACTACAGAGAGAATTTCTACAACACGATGCCGCATTTGCTGTAAAATCCCTGGAGCCACTTTATGCAATGGATATCCGGAGCATGGCGAAACTGGTACACGTACCAGTAAGGGCTATTAATTCTGATCTGACACCCACGAATATTGAAAGTATCCGGAAATACCTGAGCGATTTTTCATTTGTAACAATTTCCGGATCCGGACATTATCCTATGCTTGAAAAACCCGATGAATTTAATTTTACCCTTGATAGGATTTTGCGGGAAACATTAAGTTGAAATAGCAGCAAGTCATGAGCTGTTTCAAAATCTTGTAACCCAGCGAAGTTAAAGTATAACATCGCCAGTCACCCCCGGGATAGCTTTACTTCTTTATGGCCATGCCAATGGAAAATGATATCACTTGTTTTAAAGAAACGACGTATGAACGAAGTGCTCAAATCAGATATGTTACAACTGGACGAATTATTAGAATCGGTCCAACAGCAGGGTGGAGAGGTGTTACAATCACTGGAGGATCGATCAACATCAGCTGGAGAGTTGATTGTAGAAATCGGACATCTCCCTGACCATGGTCTTGGCGCCGCAGAAACCCTGAGGTTGTTTAATCAAAGGTTTGAGAAACTCATGGTGGCTTCGGCCGGTCCGCGGTACCTCGGATTTGTGACCGGAGGTGCAACGCCAGCGGCCGTCATGGGCGACTGGCTGACCGCTGTTTATGATCAAAACACGCAAGCCGTAAGTGGTAATGGGGATGTATCCGCCCATATCGAGCTGGAAACCATTCGGCTACTCCTGAATTTATTTCAGTTACCACCTGCATTTTTTGGAGGCTTTGTCACCGGAGCAACCATGTCAAACTTCACCTGCTTGGCAGTGGCGAGGCAGTGGGCTGGACGGCAAAAGAACAGGGATATTGCAAGAGAAGGATTAACAGGTACGCTGCCAATATTATCAGGAACGCCGCATTCTTCGTCGATTAAATCCCTGGCCATGCTTGGGCTGGGAAGTAACAATCTTGTGAAGGTGCAAACCCTGCAAGGCAACCGCGAAGCGATGGATATTGGGGACCTGGAGAACAAGCTTGACATGTTGAACGGCGAACCCTGCATAGTGATCAGCAGTGGAGGTACCGTAAATACGGTGGACTTTGACGATATGAAAGAGATTGCACGATTGAAAACAAAATTCAATTTCTGGTGGCATATCGATGCGGCCTTTGGCGCTTTTGCTTCTTGTTCTCCTGCATATAGATATCTGCTTCAGGGCTGGGAAGGGGCTGACAGTATCACAGTAGATTGTCATAAATGGCTTAATGTGCCCTATGACAGCGCTATTTTTCTGGTAAGGGAATCGCACAGATTGTTGCAGGTAGAAAGTTTTCAAAACTCCAATGCACCCTATTTGGGTGATCCGCTGGATAAATTCTCCTTCATGAACTTTCTGCCGGAAAACTCAAGGCGCTTACGGGCACTGCCGGCATGGTTTACTCTGAAGGCATACGGTAAAAATGGCTACAAGGAAATTGTAGAGAACAGTATAAACATGGCGTTGATGCTAGGTGAAAAAATAGAGGGCAGTTCTGCTTTCCGTTTGTTGGCACCAGTGAGATTGAATACGGTTTGCTTTACCTTGGCTGAAGATACCAACCCTGAACAATTACATGCATTTCTGGATATGCTGACAAAAGAAGGTAAGGTATTCTTGACGCCAACAGTTTACAAGGGCGCCATAGGTATCAGGGCAGCCTTTGTCAATTGGCGAACAACCGAATCTGATGTGGAGCTGATCTGGCAGGAAATGAACCAGGTTTATGACAAATTTAAAAAAGCGCAATCAGCCGAAAAATAATTGCGATGGGAACAAATATGAAAGCCGTTGTTCTAAGGGATTTTGGCACTGCTGAAAATTTTGAACTGGCCGATCTGCCGCAACCTGTTGTGCAGCCGGAACAGGTGCTGGTGAAAATCAAAGCAGCAGCCTTCAATCCGATCGATTACCAGATGCGGCGGGGTGATTCAGAAAAGAAACTGCTGAAATCAGCTATTCTTGGACGTGAGCTTTCCGGAATAGTGGAGGCCGTTGGTGAAAGGGTGAAAAATTTTGTTCCGGGCGATAAGGTTGCCGCCTACGTTTCCAGCCTGGCATCCAATGGAACATATGCCGAATACATCAGCGTACCTCATCAAATGTTGGCAAAAATGCCCGCAGGCTTGTCGTTTGAACAGGCAGCAGCATTGCCCCTGGTAGGACTTACCGCTTTGCAATGTGTTGAACGCTTGCAACTAAAAACTGAAGACAAGGTGTTTGTCAGTGGGGGTGCAGGTGGTGTGGGAACTATCTTGCTTCAATTGCTTTTAATGGGCGGCATACACCGGATCACTACCACAGCCGGAAACGAAAAAAGCAGGGCGCATTTGCGTTCGTTAGGGTTGCATGATAATCAGATCATCGATTATCGGGAGAGCAACCTGGTTCAGCGCGTGCAGGATGTGTTTGAAAGCAGGGAATATGATTGCTGCATTGATCTCGTAGGTGGGGCCACTTCAGAGCTTTGTGCTGCGGTGATAAAAGTGCAGGGCATCTATGTTGATGTGACCCGTCTGGCCACCGAAGCTGCCCGTAGCCTGCTTTTCGATAAGGCAACAATGGTCATGAACATTGCCAATTATGCCTTTGCAGTTTTCGGCAGGCCGGAACAATTGACTAGTTATGGCGAGAAACTGCAATGGCTCTTTCAACGTATAGAATCAAACCAGCTGTCACCGGCAGCAGTAGAGATCGTTGGCAACCTTTCTGCTGAAACAGTTAAAAAAGCGCACCAGATGCTGGAAGCAAATGAGACAAAAGGGAAAAAACTGGTAATGATAATGGATTGAGATAGCATCAGGAAACCTGAGCAGTCACATTGAAATCCTCAATCCATTGCCTTGCCATTACGGGATCGGTAAAGAACCGCTCATTGTAGCGACTATGATTTTGATCGTAAGCCCTGATCTTAGTTTCATCATGGTGTACATGTACGGCAGCCACGCAGCGAATACCACGGGTTTGTTTTAATTCAATTTCAGCTTCGGGAAACAGGTCCAGATAACCTACTCGCCAGTGATAATCTGCCAGGGTTTTTGGGATGATGACCCTGAATTTTTTGTGTACTTCAAAATTGACCGCTTTAAAACCATGCAGGTCTACCATGATTTTAAAAACACTGTTGTCCGGCACCTGATTGAGAGCCGTTTGTAAAGAATTCTCCCATCTTGTCACGTCTTCCTCATTTGCCTGCCCACTGATCCGGGTGATGATCAGATTTTGGTATTCCATCCAAAAGGATTCTGTAATTGTCATTTTGGTAATAAGTTTTGTTAGTGCAAAGATTTCACACTTGCAATTCTGGGGTGTTATACTTTAGGAAGAAGAGTTTATAAAATTTCAGGCGCCTGACTAAATGGGCCACCCCGGGGAGATATTTTGAAATTAATCTTGCTGGTTATCTATTGCATTATCCGGCTAATTTGCTAACCCGCCACCAAATTAAAAAACCACCAAGCAAAGCTTGGTGGTTTTTCCCTGTAGCCCGTACGAGAATCGAACTCGTGATTCCTCCGTGAAAGAGAGGCGTCTTAACCCCTTGACCAACGGGCCATTCGTTTTTGGGAGTGCAAAGATATAGAGCAGCGCAAATAACTCCAAAAAAATTCTTGTGATCTTATGCATTCATTATCAATGAATTCGCCAATTCGTAAATCCGCCAATCCTTCGTACCTTCGGCATCCATTTTTTAACAATTAAGTTTTCGCACACATGAGTACAGTAAAAGTTGCGATCAATGGTTTCGGAAGGATAGGTCGTCTTGTTTACAGGCAGATCTATAACATGGAAGGAATTGACGTAGTCGCTATCAATGATCTCACATCCCCCAAAGTTCTGGCCCACCTCCTCAAGTATGATACCGCACAGGGCAGGTTCAATGCAGACGTAAAAGCCACCGAAAATGCCATCCTGGTTAACGGTGATGAAATAAAGATATACGCCCAGAAGGATCCGGCACAGATCCCCTGGGGTTCCCACCAGGTTGATGTGGTGCTGGAATGTACTGGTTTCTTCACTGACGCAGATAAAGCCAAGGCCCACATCACTGCAGGTGCCCGTAAAGTAGTGATCTCAGCTCCGGCAACCGGCGATCTGAAAACGATCGTGTTCAATGTTAACCACAGCATTCTCGACGGTTCCGAAACAGTGATCAGCTGCGCATCCTGCACAACCAATTGCCTGGCCCCAATGGCCCAGGTGCTTGAAGAAAAATACGGCATCCTCGGTGGCCTGATGACCACTGTTCACGCCTACACCAACGACCAGAACACCCAGGACGCCCCGCATCCTAAAGGTGATCTTCGCCGGGCAAGGGCTGCTGCACAGAATATCGTTCCCAACAGCACAGGAGCAGCAAAGGCGATTGGCCTGGTACTCCCCAGCCTTAAAGGTAAACTGGACGGTACGGCCCAGCGGGTTCCAACCCTTACCGGCTCACTGACTGAGCTGACTACGGTTTTAGGTAAGAAAGTTACCGTGGAAGAGATCAATGCTGCCATGAAGGCGGCTTCTAACGAAAGCTACGGTTATACCGAAGACGAGATCGTTAGCAGTGACGTGATAGGCATGGCTTTTGGATCCCTGTTCGACGCCACTCAAACCAAGGTGCTCTCCGTTGGCGATGTTCAACTGGTGAAAACCGTTAGCTGGTACGATAATGAAATGAGTTATGTGAGTCAGCTGGTTCGTACTGTTGACTATTTCGCACGACTGATCTCCAAATAAGAAAAGTTTTTTCCAAAACCGCAGCTCATGAAAGCAGTCCTTTATTAACTGTTTCAATGAGCCGCGGTTTTTTTAATTTATATTATATGCCAAATTTCTCAACCTTCAATTTTGCCGGACACAAAGCCCTGATCAGGGTGGATTTTAACGTGCCCCTGAACGACAAATTCGAGATCACTGACGATAACAGGATGCGGGCCTGCCTTCCTACTATTGAAAAAATACTTGCCGATGGCGGATCTGTTATCCTGATGAGTCATCTTGGCCGTCCAAAAGACGGTCCTACTGACAAGTACTCACTAAAACACCTGGTGCCACACCTGACAAAACTTTTGAATGGCAGAACAGTACTTTTTGCCAACGACTGCATCGGAGAGCAGGCATTTCTGACTGCAGGCATGCTGAAACCGGGGGAAGTGCTGCTGCTGGAAAATCTCAGGTTTTACAAGGAAGAAGAAAAAGGCGACCGTGAGTTTGCACTCAAACTCTCCAAATTGGGCGACGTTTATGTGAACGATGCCTTCGGTACCGCCCACAGGGCACATGCTTCCACCGCGGTGATCGCTGATTTCTTCCCGGCAGATAAGAAGATGTTTGGATTGTTGATGGAGAAAGAGGTGGTGAGTGCTGAGAAAGTGCTGCACAGCGGCGCAAAACCATTCACAGCCATCATTGGCGGTGCTAAAGTATCTGACAAGATCCTGATCATAGAAAATCTGCTTGAGAAAGCTACTGATATCATCATTGGCGGAGGTATGGCCTATACTTTTATGAAAGCCCAGGGTGGCCATATTGGTAATTCACTTTGTGAAGAAGACAGGCTGGATGTGGCCAAAGACCTTCTGAAAAAAGCGGAAGAAAAAGGCGTGAATATCCATCTTCCTTCAGATTCCGTGATCGCCGACAAGTTCGCCGCCGATGCACAGGTATCTGTTGCGCCAAGCAATAATATCCCCGCCGGTTGGATGGGACTAGATATTGCTGAGCATGCATGCAACCAATTCGCTAACGTTATACATCAATCGAAAGTGATACTTTGGAACGGACCAATGGGCGTATTTGAAATGGAGAAATTCCAGCACGGAACAAAATGCATGGCACAGGCGGTTGCAGATGCCACAGCTAAGGGCGCTTTCAGCCTGGTTGGCGGTGGTGACAGTGTTGCAGCAGTGAATCAATTCGGATTTGCGGATAAGGTGAGCTTTGTGTCAACGGGTGGTGGAGCTATGCTGGAATACTTTGAGGGCAAGGTTTTACCAGGTATTGCGGCGATCAAATAATGAAACATTACTTGAGCACCACATATTCATATTATCAATTTATCAATCTATCTTCAAAGACTTAAATCAAGTTGTCATGAAAAATATCGGAGTTATCGTTGTTATTGTGGCCTTATTACTTCTCGGTGGCTGCGGCTGCAGTGGATACAACAACATGGTCAGCCAGGACCAGAATGTCAAAGGCAAATGGGGTAATGTGCAGAGTGAGTACCAGAGGAGGTCTGACCTTATTCCAAACCTCGTGAATACTGTTAAAGGGGCAGCAGATTTTGAAAAATCAACACTCGAAGCAGTAGTCAATGCCAGGGCAAAAGCAACGTCTATGACGGTAGATCCTGCCAATCTTACTCCTGAGAATATTGCGAAATTCCAGCAGGCACAGGGCGAACTCTCCGGTGCGTTGAGCAGGCTGCTTGTTACTATTGAAAGATATCCTGACCTGAAGGCGAATCAGAATTTCCGTGATCTCCAGGCCCAGCTTGAAGGCACTGAAAACAGGATCAAGGTGGCAAGGAATGATTTCAATACTTCTGTTCAGACCTATAATACTACAGTGAAATCTTTCCCCAATAACATCTTTGCCAATATTTTCGGTTTTGCTGAGAAAGGTTATTTCGCAGCTGAGCCAGGGGCTGAAAAAGCGCCGAACGTGGATTTTTCAAAATAAAAAAAGGCAAATTGGGACTATTTTCATTTGGTCCGCCTAAGCACGATCTCTTCACTGAACTGGAGAAAAAGCAGATCGTAGATGCCATTCGTGAACAGGAAAAACGAACCAGCGGTGAGATCCGTGTATTCGTGGAGAAGAAATGCAGGTATGTTGATCCGGTAGACAGGGCCCGGGAAGTATTCATGGGTCTTGAAATGGAACATACAGCCCATCGCAATGGCGTGTTGATCTACATCGCGTATAAACATAAGCAGCTGGCCATATTTGGAGATGAAGGTATTCATCGCGAATTGGGGGAGCCGTTCTGGCAGGCCGAAGTGAGCAAGATGCTGCAGGAGTTCAATGCGAGTCATTTTGCCGATGGTGTGATCAGGATCGTTGCTGATGTGGGCTCCGCACTGATACAACATTTTCCCTACGACAGAACAGACAAGAACGAATTGCCCGATGATATTGTATTCGGTGATTAATGAAAAAACTACTATTACCCATATTCCTGTTCATTGCTCTTTTTGCCTCAGCGCAGATTGAAAAAGCAATACCGGAAGCACCCAATCCTCCCAGGCTTGTTGTTGATCTGACAGGTACACTTACCGCTGATCAGCAACAGGCTTTGGAGAAAAAGCTTGTGGCATACGACGATACCACGTCCAACCAGATCGCAGTTGTGATCATTGCTACTACGGGGGATTACGATATTTCTGATTTCGCTTTTGCGCTCGGGCGTAAATGGGGTGTTGGAAACAAAGAGAAGAATAACGGTGTTGTTCTGCTTATTGCCAAGAACGATCGTAAAGTATTCATTGCCCCAGGCTATGGACTGGAAGGCGCTATCCCAGATATCACGGCAAAGCAGATCGTAGAGAATATCATCGTTCCCAATTTCAAAGGCAATGATTTCTACCGTGGCATTGATGAAGGCACAGATGCATTGATCTCTGCAGCCCAGGGAGAATTTGTTGCGGAACAAGGCTATGCCCAGCGTGGCCAAAAAGGAAGGCCATTTCCCGCGATCGGTATCATCATACTGATCGTTGTTTTGATCATCATTATGAAAAGTGGCGGCGGTGGCCGTGGCGGATCGTTCATGAGCCGCAGGGGGTACAGGAATATTAACCGTCCTTCTATCTTTTGGTTCCCGCCCTCTGGTGGTGGAGGTGGTGGAGGATTCGGTGGCGGAGGCGGCGGCGGATTTGGCGGATTCGGAGGAGGTAGTTTTGGTGGTGGCGGCGCCGGCGGTAGCTGGTAATTAAGGTTTTAACGTTATACTATCCAAGATTTTGGATTAGCTTTGATACATGCGCACCCTGTTGCTCAGCTTGTTGATTATTTTAATTCCTGGTACCGTTATCTCCCAGCATTATCATTTCATTTATATACAGGGTGATAACCAGCAGACCTTCTATCTGAAAAAATCAGGTGAGCTGATATCTTCTTCTGCAACCGGTTTTGTTATCCTTCCCAAACTTCAGGCCGGAACACACCAGTTCACCATTGGATTCCCAAAGAACCAGTGGCCGGAATATGAGTTCCAGATAGAGATAAAATCCAACGACAGGGGATTTACATTAAAGAATTTTGAAGATAAGGGCTGGGGCTTGTTCGATCTGCAGACATTGGAAGTGATCATGGGAAAGAAGATCGATCCGCCAAAGGTCCAGGCCGTTCCCGAAACGCCCAAAAGCAGCGATCCATTTGCAGTGATACTTGCATCCGCAGTGGGAGATGAGGGAATAAGAGAGACTGCACTTGTAGCCATGAAGTTCGATAAGCCTGCACCTGTTGCAGTAAAAACTCCTCCGCCTCCGCCTGTAGCTAAAGCGGAAACAGCTAAACTTCCAACTGTAGAAGAACCAAAAACTGAAGGCAGGAAAGTAGGGGAGCCTAA
>DATGXN010000056.1:0-2559 GCA_035298945.1 Chitinophagaceae bacterium
CTGTCAAAAGTAATTATACACTGTGGACAGAGTCATCGAAAAAAAGAAATGGACATCTAAGAAGATCCTGACAATCGCTGGAGTAGCAGCACTGGTATTACTGATCGCTGGTAGTTATTATTTCACTTCCGGCGCACGGAAACTGAATGTGGAAACGGAGCGTCTCACCATCAGCGAAATCAGGCAAGGGGCTTTTCAGGAATTCACCCCCGTCAATGGTGTGGTATTGCCGCTTACTACCATTTACCTGGATGCGGCGGAAGGTGGTAGGGTGGAAGAACGTTATGTGGAAGATGGAACCATCGTCAAAAAAGGTCAGCCGATCCTTAGGTTATCCAATACCGATCTTGAACTCAGCCTGGTTAACCAGGAAACCTCTGTATTCAACCTGTTGACCCAGATGCAGATCTCCAGGAATGCGGCCTAGCAGAACACCATCACTAAACTGAACCAGATGGCGGATGCGGATAACAGCTTTAAAGAGGCCGAACGCTTATACAAGCTGAATAAAAAACTCTATGAAGAAAAAGTGATCGGATCGCAGGAATTCCGTCAATCGGAGATCGCTTATGAATTCCAGGTGAAAAGGAAAAAACTGCAGGAAGAGATCTTAAAGAAAGATTCCGCTTCTGTCAAGCAGGAACTGGAACAGGCTAACCAGTCTTATGCCAGAACACAGAATGCACTGGACGTGATGCGCCGTAAAGTAGGTGACCTCATCGTCAGGGCGCCCATAGACGGCCAGCTGACATCACTGGATGCTGAGTTTGGCCAGAACAAGAATAAAGGGGAGAGGCTTGGCCAGGTGGATGCCACAAACGGATTCAAGGTAAGAGCAGATATCGACGAACATTATATATCGAGAATTTATACCGGGCTCATGGGGCAATTCAGCTTTGCAGGAAAGGAATACAAACTAAAGATCAGGAAAATTTTTACGCAGGTAACGAACGGGAAATTTCAGGTAGACATGGATTTTGACGGCGAAGTGCCCCAGGGAATCCGGAGGGGCCAGACCTTCCAGGTCAGGGTCTCATTGAGTGAAGAGAAACAGGCCTTGCTACTTCCAAGGGGAGGTTTCTATCAGCAAACCGGCGGAAACTGGATCTTCAAAGTCAATGAAGACGGCAGCAAAGCTTATAAAGTGGATATCCAGCTGGGGGGACAGAATCCGGACTACTATGAAGTACTGCAGGGGCTCAAGGCTGGTGACAAAGTGATCACGTCAAGCTATGAGAACTACGGTAACATACAGGAACTGGTACTTAAAAACAAATAAGATGAAAACCATCACATTCAGCAAATCGATCAGATTTTTCATTGTCCTGATGTTCAGCATGGGTCTGATCAGTGCAGGTATTCAGGAAAGAAAATGTAACACTGGGCATTGTTCTCACGTCTCTATAGGAGACCTGAAGTTCAAATCAGTAAAATCCATACGCCCGCTATTCGAAAAAATATTTCTTATATAATAGTTATCACATTAATAAAGTATCAAATTATCAAAGATGATAAAGATCAAAGATCTAGAGAAAATTTACAGAACGGATGAAGTTGAAACCGTAGCACTGAACAAACTCTCCATGGAAGTTCGTGAAGGTGAATTTGTTGCCGTGATGGGCCCTTCAGGGTGCGGTAAATCTACGCTGCTTAATATACTTGGCCTGCTTGACGATCCCGATTCAGGGTCTTTCGTTTTCAACGGAACTGAAGTAGCCCATTTCAATGAGAGGCAGCGGGCCGATCTCAGGAAACATAATATAGGTTTCGTTTTCCAGAGTTTTAATCTCATCGATGAGCTCACCGTATTTGAAAATGTGGAACTGCCCCTGATCTACACTGGTGTAAAAGCGTCTGATCGTAAAGCAAAAGTGGAAGACGTGCTGGAAAAAATGCAGATCATGCACCGCAGGAACCACTATCCCCAGCAGTTGTCCGGTGGACAGCAGCAGCGTGTGGCCGTTGCCCGTGCCGTGGTCAATAACCCTAAGCTGATCCTGGCCGATGAGCCTACAGGTAACCTTGACTCTTCCAATGGTAATGAGGTGATGCAATTGCTGACAGACCTCAATGAACAGGGAACTACCATCATCATGGTAACTCACTCAGAGCATGATGCCAGGTATAGTCACAGGATCGTACGGATGCTGGATGGACAAACCGTTACAGAAAATATGTTGATTAGCTAGGATATAAGAATAATAAGTCATGATCTTCAATTACCTGAAAATAGCCTATAGAAATCTGCTCAGGAGAAAAGGATTTGCTGCCATCAATATTGCAGGACTTTCCATAGGTATAGCCTCCTGCATATTGTTGTTCGTAGTAGTGACCTATGAGTTGAGCTTTGATAAATTTCAGCATAACTACAGCCGGATCTTCAGGGTTGTTACCAAAGAAAAAGCTGTTGAAGAAACTTATACTACGGGTGTGCCTTTTCCGGCTGTGGAAACATTTCGCATGAATTTTCCTGAAGCCGCCGTTGCCGGGCTTTATTCCCGCAATGGCAGCCAGGTTACAGTGGTTGGAGAGGATTCTGCCAGTACCAGGCCGGCAAAA
>DATGXN010000057.1:0-2579 GCA_035298945.1 Chitinophagaceae bacterium
AAAGTTAACTCCAAATTTTTGACTTTTGACTTATTATGTCGCCATCTTTTTAAGCGCAGCTACGAACTCATCAAGCTCCGCTGTGGTAGTGTACAGATTCGGCGCTATCCTGCAGCCCTGAACATTAGCATAGTCTATCGCCACGGTGAAAACCCTGTGCTCGTCCAGCAGGCGCTTTGCCATATCTGCGGGCTTGATCCCCTTAATACCTACATTGGCGATACCGCAGGCCCGATCCGGCGGTGTATTCAATACAATGTTGGGAATAGTCGACACTTTGCTTGTCCAGTATTGCTGCAGCCATTTCAGTCTTGCTTCTTTTCTTTCCGCACCTATCATGTTATAATAATCGATCGCATCTTCAATAGCCAGATCAGTGGCGCAGGGATGTGTGCCCGTATGATTCAGCCGATTAATATCATTCATATCCTTGTTACCATCGCCAAGCAAAGGCCATATATTTCCGGCCTTGCCCTTCTTTACATATAAAAAACCGGCACCCAAAGGAACGGATAACCATTTGTGCAGGGAAGTACCATAATAGTCGCAGTTCAGGTCGCGGATATTATACTGAAAATGTGCAAATGCATGGGCACCATCCACCATCACATCAACACCCTTGCTATGCGCCATATCGCAGATCTTTTTCACAGGCAGGATCTGCCCCGTGATGTTGACCATATGGCAAACCATCAACAGTTTTGTTTTTGGAGTGATCGCCTGCTCATACACCGAAACGATCTCGGCATCCGATACCGGGATATTGGGCACAGAGATCTTCTTCAGCACCACGCCATATCTTTTTGAGATCTGTTCAAACATATCGAGCATAGCTCCATAATCCTGAATAGCCATCACGGCCTCATCTCCGGCCGACCAGGATCTTCCTCCTATGATCATATCCAGCGACTCTGTTGTATTTCTTGTAATGATCAGTTCGTCCGCATCACAGCCTGCTATCTTCGCCAGCCTGGCCGCGATCCGTTTCTTATTATCAAACTGCACGGTACGCATATAATAAGAACCCTGGTAGTTCACGTCGCGGATATGCTGCAGGTATTTATCGAGTATGGGTTTAGGAACGAAGTTGTAGTACCCATTCTCGAGATTGATATAATCGGGCTTCAGCAGGTATTGATCCCGGATCTGTTTCCAGAAAGCATCGTCTGCTGCAAGCGCTTCCGATGACAGATTTTTCTTTGCTTCAAACAGTGAAGCAAGCGCATCCAAACCGAAGGAAGCACCAACGGCAGTGAGTGCAGCCGATTTAATAAAGGTCCTTTTGTGCATGTCTGAAAGTTAGGATATTCTATCTGATCACGAGATCCTGGTATTCGGGATGCCGTTTCAAATAACTGGCTACATAAGTGCAGTAAACTTTCACTTTAACGCCTTTTGCTTTTGCATACTCCAGTGCGTATTTCGCCAATGCGGCGGAATAACCCAGGCCCCGGCCTTCTTCGGGAACAAAAGTATGCATCAACGCGAGGTTCCCATGATACCACCGGTATACCAGTTCTGCCATTTCCTCGCCAACGGGTGATTCGAAACGCATAAGCTGTTCGTTGTTCACCACTTGTATTTCTTTTTCCATAACTGTCTGATATCTGCTTCATCAAATTTATCGATATTGAACGCTTTCACATAAAAATCCGGATTGGATTAACTTAGCTCTTATGATGATGCCCGATCTTTTTGGTAACACTATCGACCAATCCAGAAACTATCTCCCCTACGACGGAGAAGTGAATTATTATGGCCCCGTGATCAGCCGCCAGCAGGCCGATCGCTATCTTGAGTTGTTGATGAACAACATTGAATGGCGTAACGATGAGGCTATCATCATGGGCAAGCACATCATCACCAAACGAAAAGTGGCCTGGTATGGCGAGAAACCTTTTGAATACACTTACTCACGAACCACCAAGCTGGCACTTCCGTGGACCAAAGAACTGCTGGAGCTCAAGATGATCACGGAGCAGAGAACCGGTGAAACCTTCAACTCCTGCCTGCTCAATCTTTATCATAATGGGGCCGAAGGCATGGCCTGGCATAGCGATGGCGAAAAAGATCTGAAGAAAGACGGCGCCATCGGTTCGCTCAGTTTTGGTGCCGAAAGGAAATTTGCTTTCAAGCATAAAAGAACAGACGAAACGATCTCCCTCGTCCTCGATCACGGATCCCTGTTAGTAATGAAGGGCACTACGCAAACCCATTGGCTGCATCGCCTTCCTCCTACAAAAAAAATTTCCAAACCGCGGATCAACCTCACCTTCAGAACCATCCTGGATTAACGTTTGATTTGCCGGCCGGCCTGGTTTCTCCAAAATTGATTACATTCAGATATCCTCAATTACACACCCGTCATGGGATAAATGAAAAGGCTAAGCTTCATACTGCCATTTATTATTCTTTCGGTAATCCTTACGGATGCGGCCATTGCACAAGGCACAAAACAACAACGCGACAGCTTAACCAAATTAATAGCTGTACAGAAAGGCTCAGCGAAAACGTCTACATTACTTGCATTAGCCAAATCATACTGGACCATAAAAAACGACAGCTCATTTTATTTTGCA
>DATGXN010000058.1:0-2840 GCA_035298945.1 Chitinophagaceae bacterium
ATTTAACAAATATTCGTGGAAAAAATGTGCATATGCTTTTGATTTTCAATTAAAGCACATATTTTTACGCAACCAATCTTTATGAAGTACTTCCTCCTTACCACAATTTTTGTATCCGTCCTGATGTGTTCTGTTGCACAGAACTCGTTTGTGGATTACCAGAAATCATTCGGGAAAGTATCAGAAGTATTCAAACGAAAAGAAGATACACTCAAGAAACAGTTTGCTGCCAAGAATCTGGAATGGCCGGCCAAACATGTTTACATCAGATCATTCAAGTACGATAGTGAACTCGAAGTATGGGTGAAGTCAAAGATCACCGACGAGTTCCAGTTATTCAAAACATACAAGATCTGCGCACTCGCAGGCACACTGGGTCCAAAAAGGATAGAGGGGGATTACCAGGTGCCCGAAGGTTTTTATTATATCAACGAATTCAAACCCAACAGTGCTTATCATCTTTCATTAGGTCTTAATTATCCTAATGCTGCCGATAAGATCCTTGCTGACTCCCTTGCTCCGGGCGGTGATATTTATATTCATGGCAGTTGCGTGACCCAGGGATGCATTCCCATCACCAATCCGCAGATCGAAGAACTTTATATTCTCACTACACTGGCCAAGAATAACGGACAGGATTTTATCCCGGTTCATATCTTCCCGGTACGATTCAATAATGCCAAAAGTCTTGCTTATCTGGAAAGACTGATGCGCGATGATTCTGAGCTCAGGGATTTTGAAAAAACCATGAAGCAGGCCTTCGATTATTTCGATGTCACTAAGCAGTTGCCGATTGTAAGTGTGAACACCAAAGGTGAGTACGTTCTATACTGATTCTTTCATCAATACCTGAACTGTTTCTGCAGTCTGTTGCAGGAGTCTGATCTCCCTGCCTTGCGTCATTCCTTCGAGTAATGCTTTTTGGAAATGCCTGATGGTGAGCAGCATGAATCCTTTTTCAATTTCCACGTCAAATATATCGCCAGCCGCGTGTGCAAGTCTTTCGATCTTATCGGCACGGTCGTCAAGGCATACCTGGATAGACACTGCACCGGTCTGGATCAGGTTGGGCCTGATATGAAGATTAGCGAAAAGTGCGTACAACCCACTCATGGGCTTTTCACCAACAAATGAAAAATCTTTGGTGTGAAGCTGGACAAATACCTGGTCTTTCTTGATCACCACAATAGGCGGAAGGTTTTTCAGCGACTGATTATGTATGATGGTGCCAGGCAGTTCAGGATCCAGAAAACATTTTACCAATAAAGGGATGTCTTTATTCTGTAAAGGCTTGATGGTTTTTGGGTGGATCACCTGTGCGCCGTAGTAAGCCATTTCTATCACTTCATCGTAGTTCAGTTCGCTGATGATCTCTGCTGAAGGAAATGCCCTGGGATCAGCGTTCATCACACCTTTGACATCTTTCCAGATCGTAAGACTTTCGGCATTGATGATATTGGCGAAAATGGCGGCGGTATAGTCGCTGCCTTCCCTGCCCAGCGTGGTGCTTTCATTTTCATCAGTGGCGCCGATAAATCCCTGTGTGATCACGATACCGGTCTTGTTGATCAGGGGCAGCAGGTTCTGCTGCACTTGCGCAGATGTGATCTCCATGTCGATGTCGGCATCACGGAAATTATCATCTGTTCGGAAACAATCCCTCACATCTATCCAGTCGTTAGCAATGCCCACTTCGTTCAGGAAGGAACTGATAATGGTAGTGGAAAGTAGTTCTCCTATACACACGATCTGGTCGTAATAGTAATCGTATTCCCTCACAGGCTTATCGTGCAGAAGCCATTCCACTTCGGTATAGAAATCGTTCAGTCTTCTTTCGGTGTCCAGGGCATTCTTCACGATCAGGTATTTTACCATATCGTCGTGAACCACTTTCACCTGTCTGAAGAGTTCGAGGGCTTCTTCTTTTTTACCGGCAAAAAAGGCTTCGGCAACTTTCTCAAGGGCATTGGTGGTTTTGCCCATGGCTGATATGATGATCAGCAGTTTTTCTTCACTGAATCCTGATATTATGGCTGCCACATTCTGGATACGTTCAATGCTGTTTACACTGGCTCCGCCGAACTTGAAAACCTTCATTCTTGTTTGTTTGCAGCGCAAATATAGGTCAGGGATTGGCTAATTGGCTAATTCACTGATTGGCTAATTCAATCCCTCATTTAGCTGATCAGCCAATTAGTAAATCTTATATTTGTCCTTCACCGAAGCGATCCATATGGTAAACAGGAAGGTTCAAACGCTTGATGAGTTCACGATACAGCAGATGAGGGATTTCCCTCATGCCACCGGGGAACTGGCCAGTTTGCTCAGGGATATCGGCCTGGCCTCCAAGCGGGTGAATGTGGAAGTGAATAAAGCCGGGTTGGTGGACATCCTGGGAGATGCGGGAACGGTCAATGTGCAGGGCGAGGATGTCAAGAAACTGGACATATATGCCAATAACCAGCTGATGGGTGTATTGAAACATGGGATCAGTTGTGCTGGGATCGGCAGTGAAGAACTGGATGATTTCATTGCATTTGATGATCCCGTAAGTAACAACTCAAAATATGTCTGTCTTTTCGATCCCCTGGATGGCAGTGGTAATATAGATGTGAATGTATCCATAGGCACCATCTTCAGTATTTTCAGAAGGGTAACACCCCTGGGCACTCCGGTGACTAAGGAAGATTTTCTCCAGCCGGGGATCAACCAGGTAGCTGCCGGATATGTTGTTTACGGATCATCCACTATGCTGGTCTATGGAACCAGGAGGGGTGTGAACGGATTTACGCTGGATCAGGCTATCGGGGAATTCACGCTCAGCAACCCCAATATTAAAT